>CAZUOC010000220.1:0-4655 GCA_964622335.1 uncultured Ignavibacteriaceae bacterium | reverse complement strand
AAATTCACAATTACGTTATTGCGGACTTTCATGTTTGTAATAACTGTTTTTCTATTTTGTAATACAACCTTTTCCCAGGGGTCGATGAAGGGAACAGTAACAGATTCCCGGGGCGATGCTGTAATTGGTGCCAATGTGTTTATTCAGGGAACCAACATTGGTGCAGCCACTGATTTTAATGGCAATTACTCTATTAAAAATATCCCGGCGGGCAGTTATACTCTTATCGTAAGTGCTGTTGGATACAAAACTCAGAACTTCAGCATTGCTATATCCAGCGGGGCAGAGCTTGAGCAAAATGCTACTCTTGCAGGCGATGTTTTGCAAATGGAAAATGTGGTAATTACTGGTACGGCTGGTGGAGCGGGAATAAAGAAGAAAGATGCAAGCTTTTCAATTACCACTATTTCTCCACGCGCTATGGAACAACTTTCGCCCCCAAGTACGGCTGCGGCATTAGATTTAGTTCCCGGTGTTTGGTCTGAAAGTTCAGGCGGAGTTGCAGGTGCAAACATTTTTGTAAGAGGTTTGCCTTCTTCCGGAGATGCACCTTTTGTAACAATGTCAATCAACGGTGCTCCTATTTACGGAACCGAAACACTCTCATTCTTTGAGCAAAGTAGTATATTCCGCATTGATGAAACCGTTGCATCGACTGAAGCTTTGAGAGGTGGACCAAGCTCAGTGTTTTCTAATGGTGAATCAGGTTTAACCACAAACTTCAACCTGAAAAAAGGTACAGACCAGACCAAAGGATTTGTTAAGTATTCAACTACTGATTATAGTCAACAAAGAGTTGATGGAGTACTAAGTGGTCCTCTTGGAGATAAGTTTTATTACATGGTGGGCGGTTATGCCAGAACTTCTCCTGGAATAAGAAATACTGAATTTAATTCTGAGAGAGGGGCGCAATTTACAGCACAGCTTACCAAAGTTTTTGATAATGGTGTTATAAATGGATTTGCAAGAATGACAAATGACCATGGTCAATGGATTTTACCTCAGGCTTTAAATACAGGTAACGAGGCAGGTACTTTCTCACCTCTTGGGAATGCAACACGTTTCAGAACCTTAAGAATAAATGCCCAGGGAGACAGCGCTCATTACGATTTTTCAGACGGTCGCGGATGGAAAGGAATTGTGACCGGATTGAATTTTGATTATGGTTTAGGCGGCGGATGGACAGTTCGCGATAATCTTTCATACACAAATGGAGCTGCTAATACCTTAGGATTTGTACCGAACGGAAGCCCGATGAGTGTATCGGCTTTATTAGCAAAGTTGGGAACCAGTTCTATATCTACAGTTGGCGGTAAAACCCTTACTTCAGGCTATGTGCAAAGCTATGGACATTGGGTGGTAGAAAAGCAGCTTGAAGCTTTCACTAATGATATAAGTTTAACTAACGAAGTAGATAAACATAAAATTACTATCGGTGCATTTCAGTCATTCTGGTCTGCACAGGATTTCTGGACAATTGGAAATCATATACTAGTTCAGAATGTTACTAATGGTGATGTAATTAAAGGTGTTTCACCTGATAGCGTTGCCGGAAGCTGGAATTACGGTCTCAATGAAGCAGGTGATTCAAGAATGATTGCAGCTTATGCCGGTGATTCCTGGCAGATATCTGATAAAGTAAGATTAGATCTCGGTGCCCGCTATGATTTCTTCAATCTTAATTTCACTTTAGATGCAGGCGCATGGCCTGATGGAGTAACCGATAAAATAGCAGACCTGGATGGAAATGATTGGGCAGGTACAGCTGCTATTAACTATGCAGTAAATGATAATTTAGGATTCTTTGTTCGTGGATCAAAAGGTTCTTTATTCCCGAATTTTGACCAAATTAGAGATGGTGACTTATATAATTTAAAAAGCGGAACACAGATCAGGGATGCCGGTGGCAATGTTGTAAGCGTTACCGGAACAGTAAAGCCTAATTTATTCAATCAGGGGGAAGTAGGTATTAAGCTTGATCGCGAAATCTATAGTTTATTTCTTACCGGTTTCATTAACACTGTTGAGATTTACGATGGAGACGTAGGTGCAACGAGAGTAGCAGCGCTTTTAAAGACACGTACATTCGGAGCTGAAGTAGATGCCGGATTAAATGTACATAACTTCAGAGTAAATCTTATAGGAACATATCAGAACGGAGAAATAACAGAATCTAAAAAAGCTCCTGAAACAGTTGGAAACAAAATCTGGCGTCAACCTGATTTCCAATTCAGAATTGCACCAAGCTATGACTTCCAGTTAAGTAAAAATGTAGCTGCGTCAATTTATGGTGCATTCAGATATGTAGGTTCACGTTGGAATGACAGGGACAATTCTTATGAATTAGACGCTTTCAATACGTTAGCAGCTGGAATTTATGTAACTACAACCAGTGGTCTCGTATTTAATGTTAGCGGGGATAACTTAACAGACTCAGACGGTTTAACAGAAGGCGATCCTCGTGATCCTAATTCAAGTAATGGTCGTCCTATTTTAGGTCGCTCCATAAGATTTTCTGTTGGTGTTAACTTCTGATTTCTTTATAAAGAACCCTACACGGTTGTGTGGGGTTCTTTATTATCTAATCTTTCTCTTAATTGTAATTTGAAATTTATTTGCAATTTGTCTTTTGTTAATTGTGATTTCGAGACACCCTTTTTACCACAGTCTAAAAAAACCTTTCCCTACCTCTTGATTTTTAACTACTAAATAGCAAGCTTTTCCTTGGCTTTTCCGCTTAGCGTGAAAAGTTATGGGTAGGAAAAATACAGGGAGACGAAATGGGCTTTCTTACCAAAGCATAAACCTGCAGAGAAAAGATGAACAGGGTGAGGGCGTCTTTAAGTAAGCATTTATTGAAATGAATAATATTATTCTTTTTGCAGAAAGTTTTAATGGCTGTTTCACAAATCATTCCTGTTGAAATAATTGAGAACAAAATATTGCTGATACGCGGGCAAAAGATTCTTTTGGATAAAGACCTCGCCTATCTTTACGGTATTGAAACATTCAACCTAAATAAAGCAGTAAAGAGGAATCTTAAACGCTTTCCGGATGATTTTATGTTTCAGTTAAGTAAAGAAGAATTTGAAAACTTGATATTCCAGAATGGAATATCAAGATCAGAAAGTAAAAACTGGGGAGGAACACGCAAATTGCCTTACGCTTTTACAGAGCAGGGTGTTGCAATGTTGTCTTCGGTGTTGAAAAGTGAAAGAGCAGTGGAAGTGAACATTTTAATAATGCGAACTTTTGTCAAGCTTAGAGAAATATTATCAACACATAAGGAGCTTGCACAAAAGCTCAGGGAACTAGAGTTAAAAATTGAAACTCACGATGAACAGATAATAGCAATTTTTGATGCAATAAACCAGTTGTTAGCTCCGCCTCCGGTAACAAAAAAGAAGATGGGATTTCAGGTGAAAGAGAAAAAAGTTTTATACAGAAGGGCTAAGACCTTTTAACAATTGTAATATAGGGTACTGTTATTAAATCAATAAGTGAAATAGGGAAATGGTCTGAATTAAAGCTCGATATCATCAGGGAGTATGCAACTGCTTATTCAGTAATTCTAAGCAAACAGGAAAGACCTAAACTCAAGCATGTATATATAGATGCTTTTGCCGGGGCTGGATAGCACGTTACTAAAAAAGATGGATATATGGTCTGGGGTTCGCCACTTCAAGCTTTATTAATTGATCCTCCTTTTTCATCTTACTATTTAATTGATTTAGATCGAGGTAATACGGAAGTTTTAGATATTCAAGTTAAGAGTAGAACCTCTGGACCTTATGATCCTAAAACTGTAAGTATATACAATGGTGACAGTAATAAAATTCTATTAGAAAAAGTCTTCCCGCTTGTCAGATATGAAGATTATAAACGTGGTTTATGTCTTTTAGATCCTTATGGAATACACTTGGATTGGGAAGTTATTTATCAGGCAGGTAAAATGAAATCAATTGAAATCTTTTTGAACTTTTCAGTTTATGATATGAACCGTAATATTCTTAGACGAAACACCTCTAAAGTAGATAAAAAACAAATTGAGAGAATGAATAAATATTGGGGAGATAATTCTTGGAGAAAAGTAGCATATTCATCCGAAGGGAATCTTTTTGGACTAGAAGAAAAAACTACAAATAAAATTTTGTCTGAAGCATTCCAGGAGAGACTGAAGAAAGTAGCTGGATTTACTTATGTTCCGGAACCAATTCCTATGAAGAATTCTAAAGGCGGTATAATTTATTATTTATTTTTTGCATCTCACAAACCGGTAGCTGCTAAGATTGTTTCAGATATTTTTAATAAATACAGGAATCGCTAAATTATAGTATGGCAACTAAATCATCTATAGAGTGGACAGAATCTACGTGGAACCCGGTTACTGGCTGTAATAAGATTAGTCCGGGTTGTAAGTTTTGTTATGCGGAAAGAATGGCTAAGAGACTGAAAGCTATGGGTTCTGCTAATTATGAAAATGGATTTAAATTAACTTTACATGAACAAGTTCTTGAACTGCCTTTTAAATGGAAAAAGCCGCAAACAATTTTTGTTAACTCTATGAGTGATCTTTTTCATAAGAATGTCCCGCTGGAATTTATACAAAAAGTTTTTGATGTTATGAACAGAACTCCCGGGCATACTTATCAGGT
>CAZUOC010000219.1:1846-4674 GCA_964622335.1 uncultured Ignavibacteriaceae bacterium | reverse complement strand
TTAACTGTCTCCCGAACTATATCGGGAACTTCAATGTATGCTTTAGTAGTGACTTCTCCTCCAACAAGAACAAGACCTGTGGTAACAAAAGTTTCGCAAGCCACTCTTGCAATTGGATCCCTTTTATAAATTGCATCCAATACGCTATCTGATATTGCATCGCATACTTTATCGGGATGCCCTTCGGAAACTGATTCTGATGTAAAAAGATACGACATTGTTTTATTCAGCCTTTAATATTAAAAGATAAAATTTTTTACTAAGTTTTTTATAATTCAGGTGTTAAAGATACTAATTCTTTTAAAGAATTAAACACTTTTATGCCATTGCTTTAGCAAACAGCTTTTGAAAAGTGCTCAGTTCTAATAAAAATCTACTTCTGAAGAATCCCCGGAATTCAGCCTTTTATAGGCTCCCCTGACAAAGGAGTTACTACCAATTATCGAATTATCCAATAAAGCTTTTTCAACATGTGAATTCGTATCTATGATAGAATTTTTAATAATACATTCTTTTATTTTACAACCGCTTGAAATAGTAGCATAAGGACCAATAATTGAATTTGTAACATCAGCATCATCTGCAATAAATACAGGTTGATTTATGACAACATTTTCTCTCGGCTTAAAGGAGCTTTTCTTGTTTAATAAATATTGATTAGTTGATAAAAGTGTTTCAGGTTTACCGCAATCGTACCAACCATCAACCGGAAATGTAGTGACTTTTTCACCTTTATCGATCATTATCTGCAGTGCATCAGTTAACTGCAATTCTCCTTTTGTACGAATGTCTTTTTCAACCAACTCATTCAGGCTATCTATCAAAATCTGCTTGTTGGAAACATAATAAAGTCCGACCAAAGCGAGATTAGAGACAGGAGTCTGTGGTTTTTCAACAAGTTTCTCTATAAAACCATTTTTTACAACTGCAACACCAAATCTTTTATAATCCTCGACTTCTTTCACTCCAAGTGACGAAACTTTATTCTTGAAAACTCCTTTTAGATTTACATCAAAAATTGTATCGCCAAGAATTATAAATATTTCATCATCATCAAAAGTAGGAATGGCTGTATAAATTGCATGTCCCAATCCTTCCATCTTTTCCTGTTCTATAAATGAAGATTTTACTGAAGGATATTTTTTTTCAATATAATCTTTTATCATATCTCCCAAATAACCAATGACAAAAGTAGCCTTGCTAATTCCTTCTTCTAAAAGCTTGTCTAGTATATGCGCTATAATTGGTTTACCGCCAACGTTTAAAAGTGCTTTAGGCGTTGAATGCGTATGTGGTTTTAATCGGGTGCCTATACCGGCAACGGGTATTATTGCTCTCATTTCTTTACTTTTCTTTTGAAAAATTTATCAATGCCTCAATTTAATAACAAATAAAAAGCCAACTGAGAACCGTATAAATATCAAGCCTCAGCCATAAATTTTGATAAAACGGTTTCTATACCGGCAGTATTTTTAAAGCAAACAAGAAGTTTTTGCAGCACTCTGTCGAGAACTGCGTCAGGACAGGAAGCCCCGCTTGTAAGAATTATATTAACAATTTCCTTTCCAGGAATGAAATTTTTAGTTAAAATTTCTTTTTTAAGATGAATATCGTAATGCTTTATTTGTGATGGTGAAATAATTCTTTCATCGTCAGATATAAAATATGTAGTGAGCTTGCCTTCACATAATTCTACAAGGTGTCCTGTATTTGAACTATTATAACCACCAACTACAACTGCAAAATCTGCTTTCTGATTTAATAATTCTATAGTTGCCTGTTGATTATCGTACGTTGCATAACAAAGTGTATCTCTTGTATCTGCAAAATGCTGATTAATATTTTCCTTCCCGAATTTTTTAATCATCGTTTGTTTGAAATAATCCGCAATAGCCTGGGTTTCGGTCGCAAGCATGGTCGTTTGATTAACAACTCCTATTTTGTTTAAATCTTTTTCTGGATCAAATCCGGGAGAAAATTTTCCTTCGAAAAATTTATAGAATTCTTTTTTATCTCTTTTTTCTAAAATTATTTCAGAAAGAATTTTCGTTTCGTTTTTATCTCTTACTATTAATGCGGGAGATGATTTAATACTGTGTGAAAATGTCGCCCGAGTTTCTTCGTGATAATGTTTTCCATGAATAATAACAGTATAATCCTGTTCACCAATCTGTGATGATCTGTTCCAGACTTTTTCAACAAAGGGACAAGTTGTATTATAGCGGTAAGGATTTATTCCAATCTCATTTAGTTTTTTTTCTATTTCAAGAGTAGTTCCAAATGCAGGTATAATTACAATATCATCAGAGGTTAATTCATTCCAGTTTACAAGATCATTTCCCGAAGTATCCATAATGAATTCTACTCCTTTGCTCAAAAGATCATTATTTACCTCGGGATTGTGAATCATTTCACTTAAAAGGAAAATTCTTCTACCGGCATTCTCCTCCACTGTTTTGTAAGCAATTTCTATCGCGTTCTCAACACCGTAGCAAAATCCAAAATGCCTGGCAATAAAAAATCTCACAGAACCAAAGTCAAGCATTGTGGGTGTAAAATTCCTTTTCCGCGGATCGTCAATCTTTCTATAATCTTTAATCCGCGAAACAACAGAACTTTTATAGAAATCGGGGATATCAAATTTTTTCATAGGCATCCTAAAATTAACAAATATTAAGCCTATTTAAACGGTCAATTAACATAACCACTCTAAGCTTTGAGAAACACCTAAACATAGTATTTACACGTCATCTTTGCTATATTTCAAACCCTAAAAAATGGATTTATGGAACTACTTGAAAGATTAAAAAAAATAAAGAACCGGTTCG
>CAZUOC010000219.1:0-1836 GCA_964622335.1 uncultured Ignavibacteriaceae bacterium | reverse complement strand
CAGGTTAATGAATTGCTTTCCGACTCAACTATAACGAGTGACAGGGAAAAAATGATTAACCTGAGCAGGGAAAGAAGCGAGCTTGTTGAAATAATTAATGCACACCAAAATTATGAAAAAATAATTAATGATATTAATGGAAATAAAGAGATAATCGAATCGAAAGCAGATAAAGAATTAATTGAACTTGCCGAAACTGAACTCCTGGAGCTTGAAGAAAAAAAAGAAAAAATAGAAGAAGAAATAAAGCTGCTTCTCCTTCCAAAAGATCCTAACGATACAAAAAGTGTTATTATGGAAATAAGAGCAGGTACCGGAGGGGATGAGGCAGCATTGTTTGCATCCGATCTTTTCAGAATGTACTGCCGTTATGCAGAAATTAAAAATTGGAAGATAGAACTTATCGATATAAATGATACCGGTCTCGGCGGAATTAAGGAAGTTGTCTTTTCTATAAATGGTGAAGGAATTTATGGTGAACTAAAATTTGAAAGCGGTGTTCACCGTGTTCAAAGAGTTCCGACTACGGAAGGAAGTGGAAGAGTTCATACATCTGCCGCATCGGTTGTTGTTCTACCTGAAGTTGAAGATGTACAAGTTGATATTAATCCTAACGATTTAAAAATTGATATTTACCGTTCAGGAGGTGCAGGCGGGCAAAATGTTAATAAAGTTGAAACTGCCGTTAGAATTACTCATCTGACAACAGGAATTGTTGTTCAATGCCAGGATGAAAGATCGCAGCTTAAAAACAGGCAGAAAGCAATGAAAGTTTTAAGAGCCAGACTTTATGATTTAAAAATGAAAGAAAAAGAAAGTGAGGTTTCGGCGAAAAGAAAAAATATGGTTAAAAGTGGGGACAGGAGTGATAAAATCAGAACTTATAATTTTCCTCAAAACAGGGTTACCGATCACAGAATTAGTCTTACATTATACAATTTGGCTGAGATAATTAACGGGGATCTTTCCGAACTTATTGAACAATTGAAGCTTGCCGACAGGACGGAAAAGCTGGAAGCGAGCAATTAAATTATACCATTTCACCTTTTGTTGTTTCTCTAAGCTTAACTACAAAAATAAATACAAACCCCAAAAGAGAAAGAAGGAAATCAGTAAAATCTATTTGAAAACTAGCCCTGTTCCCAATTAAGAAACCCAGGTATTTTGAAATTATCAATAATGTAAAAAAACCAAGATAACCGAAAACTCCTCGAGTAATAGGAACTAATAAATATTTCTGAAATAATAATATAATGTTTTCTTTGCTTTCTTTTTCTACTCTTACTTTTGTGAGGACAACACCACGCATTTAATAGACTCCTTTGTTTTTGTTTCAATGTAAGTCTAATACTATGCCAGCAAATCCAATAGTCGTTTTTTGTTAGTTTTTAGAGGAAAATCAAAACAAATCCACGGTAAGCAGCAGATCAAAAATTAATGAGTATGATTAATTATGATACACCTGCTAAAAATCTGCATCAGATCAGTCAGTCCCCATTCCCCTTCTTTTCCAATCTTTTAAATACGTAAACAAGAATAAAACCAATAATTGCTAGGAAAACATCTAGAGAATCAATGGAAATGGTTTTGTCTGTTCCGGCTATATAATTAAAATACTTGGCTACTATGATAATTGAAAGGAAAGAGAAAAAGCCTATCAACCCATATAAAAACGAATACCAGTTTATTGAAAAGGTATTAGGATGACCTTTGCTCTTTAGAAATATATAATAGATTGAAATTAAAAATTTCATAGCCCACTCATTTAAGTCGTGCTGTGAAAATATAATATTAATATATTACAAGCAATCTATTTTTGCAGGAGTCAAATATTTT
>CAZUOC010000218.1:0-4682 GCA_964622335.1 uncultured Ignavibacteriaceae bacterium | reverse complement strand
ACTATTGATATTGATTTTGCAACCGCTCTTTTTTCATTTTTTAACAGTCTTTGAATTAAATCATTATCAATCATATAAAAATAAGTCGCTCAACTCATGTTTTTCTTAAAATATTCTACAGTTTCTTTTAGTCCATTTTCAAGAGTTGTTGAAGGTTTCCAGTTGAATTTCTTAAAGAATTTTTCAGAAGTTATTACGCTTCTCATTTGTTCGCCGGCAGCAGCAGGTCCATGCTTTTCTTCTTTGTTGCTTCCGGTAAGGCTATTTAGTTTATTGAAAAGTTCATTAACATCAGTTTCTTTTGCGGTTCCGACATTGTAAATATCGCAAGCATCATCTTTTAATGTTGTAAGATTAGCTTTAACAACGTCACCGACAAAAACATAATCCCTGGTTTGTTTACCAGTTCCGTTTATTACAGGTTGTTCGTTTGCAAGAAGTTTAGTAGAAAAGATGGCAACAACACCTGCTTCTCCTTTTGAGTTTTGTCTTGGTCCGTAAATATTAGCATATCTCAAAATCGTATATTTAAAATCATACTGTGATTTATAGAAGAAAAGATATTTTTCAACCGCTAATTTTGAAATACCGTAAGGAGAAAGGGGAGCAGTTGCATGATTTTCATCTGCCGGATAATAACTTTGTTCTCCATATACAGCGCCACCGGTTGAAGCGAACATAAACTTTTTAACACCGGTTTTTATACAACATTGCAAAAGATTTATTGTCCCGAGAATATTTGTATTTGCATCGAAAGCAGGATCAGCGACAGACTTGCGAACGTCCATTTGTGCGGCATGATGATTTACGACATCAAATTTTTCTTTTTCAAAAAGCTGTAACAGGCTTGAATCGACAATATCCGCTTTAACGAACTTTACTTTCGGATTTACATTTTTTTCAAATCCTGTAGAAAGATTATCGACAACTGTAACAGAATGTCCTTCGTTAATAAATGCGTCGGTTATATGTGAGGCTATAAAACCGGCTCCGCCGGTGACGAGTATTTTCACTAATTATCCTTATAAAGTTTATGTTTCAAAATATAATCCTGCACTTTATCCGGTACGAGGAAATTAATTGGCAAATTATCGCGAATCTTTTTTCTTATAATCGACCCACTGATCTGAATGAATGGGCTTTTTAGAAAAATTGCTGCACGGTAAAACTTATTTTGTTTTCCGCGGGGGATATTTAATTTCCTTCTTAATACAACAAGCTTTGCAAGTCTGAGTATTTCATCTGGTTCACGCCAGGTGTGAAATTTAAAAATATTATCATAGCCAATTATTAATTCTATATGATCGTACTTCTTTTTCAGCTCGCGGAGCGTATCAACGGTATAAGATACAGATTTCCTATTAAGTTCTATTTCAGAACACTCGAAATATGGTATTCTATCCATAGCCAGATGAAGCATATTAACTCTATGCTTTGGCTCGGATGTGGCAACATTTTGTTTGTGAGGTGAGATATAGCTCGGTATAAATATTATTTTATCGAGGTTTCGCATTTCTTTTACTGTTTCGGCAGTAATTAAATGCCCGTTATGTACGGGGTCGAAACAACCTCCGTAGATTCCAATTTTCATTTTAGTGATTCCTTGTGACAATAATCAAAATTTTTGATTAGTAATAACCCTAAAAAATCTTCTTGACAAAATAAAAATAAAAACGGGATTTAACATTTATTTGATACTTTTATTAGACAAAAGAAATTGAATAAAGTTTCTATAGTAAGTTACATCATCTTCATAAAAATTTTTACTTCTGCCTGTAGCGTTTCGTAGCTGCTTTTTCCGAAAAGCTAAAGTTGTAGCTGCATTAATATATGATTTGCGAATGCTTTCATCAACCCAGCCAAACTTGTTCCTTTTTGACGAGTTCAAAATACCCAGATGTGTAAAAGGAATCAATCCGCTTTCTGCTTCGCTAAGAAGCTCTTTATAAATTATTTTCTTTTCGCTTATTATAGATATTGAAAACGTTAAAATAAAAATTACAATAGTAATAATCATGAATAGAAATCCAAGCAATGTTGTTGATTTAAAGCTTACGCTGAAATTCCAGGCAAAATGAATGAGTATTGCTATCGATAAACCTGCAAATATAAAAAGTATTTTCGCAGGCTCTTTTTTGTAATTCGAGTAAGCAAGAAAAGCTCCGAATGAAGCTGTAGCAACGCAATGCATTACTGCTGAAAATAATGTTCTGATAACAACAATTGTTATCCAATTTGAAAAGGTACTTCCATAAGTAATGAAGTAGAGAAAATTTTCAGTCATTCCAAAACCGAGACCGATGGATCCTCCGTAAACTATGCCGTCTGTAATATTATCAAAATTTTTATTTCTTATAATAAAGATTAGAAAAACGCCTTTGGTGATTTCTTCCACAAAAGGCGCGACAGCGATAGTTTCTATTCTTTCTAATTGTGTTTTATCATAAATAAAAAGCGAAATAAAAGTATATATAATTGTACTCCAGGCAATAGCAAATACTATTGCACCGATTCCGCCCCACAAATAGTTTTTAAGCACAAGGCTAAAAGGTTCTCTTTCATACCTATCCATCCACCAGATTATTAAAAGGTAAGTAAACATTGGTAGAACAGCAGCAATGGCAGAAGCAGCTATATGCAATTCAGTTTCCTACTTTTCTTTTATCCATTGAATTAATTCTTTTAAAGAAGGTCTCTTACCGTATGATAGGATTCCGATTCTGAATATCTTAGCTGAAAAAATTATCATAAAATAAATCGAAAGAATCATAATTATTATTGTAATAAGAATTTCATCAATAGGTACAGGACTTATATTCAATCTTAACATCATAAAAGAGGGAAGTGTGAACGGGATATAAGATAAAATCTTAATGTAACCGGCATGTGGATTTTCTAAAGCCGGTAATACAAAAATTATTGGTAGTATGAGCAAAAAGCTTAAATAAGTTGTTATTTGCTGTGCTTCCTGTTCGCTGGTAACAATTGAACCAATCCCGACAAACATACTTGTATAAAAAATAAAACCAAGAATAAAGTAAATAAGAATTACGGGAATGTGCGTGAAAATTTCTACAGGAACTATTGTTGAACTAACTAATGAAATTCCGATGAGAAACCATATGATGATTTGTGTTAATCCCAGTGCACTCAATCCTAAAATTTTACCTGTCAGCAATTCATTTGAACTGCAACTCGATATTATTATTTCTATAAGCCTGTTTGATTTTTCTTCCACAAGGCTTCTGATTAGCATACCGCCTGTGTAAAGAATCATCATCATCAACAGCATAATGAATATGAAGGAAGAAAAGAAAGTTATAAGAAAATCACCTTTACTTTCCTTGCCGCTTTGTTCAATTTTAATCGGGTTTACTTCAACAGATTTGGAAATGAATGATAATAATTCGGGATTAACGTTTTCCATATTAAGCTTCAGCTTTATTCGTGCATCATTAAAAGCAATCTCGAATCTTTTAATATCTTTTAAGTTTCCAGAACTTTTGCTTCTATAATCGATTGTAGCTGAGTCAGTCCCTCCATTCTGAATGAGCAAATAACCTTCAATATTCTCATCTAAGACATCTTTGTCAGCGTTTTTTTTAAGTTTATCAATGGATGTGTCTTTCGTTGTCAGGTTAATTAACAAGTAGCAAAGCTGAATATCATCGAGCTTATATTTATTTAATTCTTCTCTTAAATCTTTTCCATATAATCCAGAGGTGTCTACAAGCCCGATTACTTTTGTTTGAGAAACTTCCTGCTCAGAAAGTAAAGTGGGTGCTACAGAGAATAAAATTAAAACTGCCGGAGTAAGTATAAGAGAAATAATAAAAGTTTTGGTTTTTACTTTCTCAACGAATTCCCATTTCGCTATTTCAAAAATTTTTTTCATTAAACTTGCTTTGTATGACTTTGTTCTATTACATCTATGAAAATTTTATTAAGAGTAGGTCCAAGAACAGAAAAACTTTTAATATTGATTTTATCGACAATCATTCTTAGAAATTCAGATGGATCAATATTATCTTTTAGCTGGACTTCTGCAAAGTTGCTATACCTGTCCACGTTCTGAACTTCTTTTAAGGTATTTAAAAATCCTGCGTCTCCATCAAATTCTATTTTAACGGTATTTGTTCCAAAATTCTTTTTAAGATTTGAAAGACTTCCCTGGTAAAGTTCCACTCCTTTATTTATAAGTAGAATATCCGAACATAACTTTTCCGCAGTTTCCATCTGATGAGTTGAAAGTATAATAATCTTTCCACCAGTAACGAAAGAGAGAACTGTTTCTTTTATCAGAGTTTGATTTATAGGATCAAAACCTGTAAACGGTTCATCGAGTATAAGCAAGCTTGGATTATGAATAACAGAAATAATAAACTGTACCTTTTGCTGGTTACCTTTTGAAAGCTCTTCAATTCTCTTGTTCGTATATTGTTCAATCTCCAGTTTTTTCAGCCATGACTTTGCTTCACTAAAGGCAATATACCGAGACATTTTTTTTAGTCCTGCAAAGTGAAGTATAACGTCAATCACTTTGCTTCTTTTATATAATCCCCTTTCTTCCGGTAAATAACCGATGGTATTAAGAAATTCACTAGTGATCTGCTTATTATTAAATGTGATATTTCCCGAGGTCGGTTTAATAATGTTAAGTACCGTTCGAAGTGTTGTTGTTT
>CAZUOC010000217.1:0-4702 GCA_964622335.1 uncultured Ignavibacteriaceae bacterium | reverse complement strand
GGATCGATCGGTCGCGAGCTTATTCCTTTTGTTCTTAAAGCTATAAGCCCTGTATCATCAGAAAGCCAGTCAATTGCATTCGTCATTAAATTAACATTATCATTCTGTAATCTCTGCTTGCTTTGTCCGCTTCCGTTAACCGCGAAATCACCGTCACCAAAAACAACCATTTTTGAGAAAACATTTCCTGTAATCTTTCCCTCTACTGCAACTGCAACGGGTAAAGAAGAAACGGGAAAATCACTCTTACTCCAATCCTTCATCACGCTAAAGTAAACGGGCGGTTTTTCAAATCCCGATTGATCGGAAGTTAAAGCTAAGTTAGTCACTTTTAGAGTCGAATCTTTAGAAGAAACTTTAATCGGGCTTGCAAAGAGCAGTCCGACAGATTCAATTCCTTTTGTAATTGGGTGATCAGCAAACTTTGTGATAATCGGAAGATAAGGAAACTTTACAGGAGTGTTCATCATGAACATTCCATTTTGCTGACGCACCATAACATTACCGGCGTTGGCATCGATTACAAATTCATCTTCTACATCAATTCCTTTTTTGTTCAGCCAGTCTTCAAAGCCTGTATAAACACTTGAACCTGAAGCCGTTGATAAATCTCCTTTAACCCTGTTGACTGCTGCAAGTATTCTTCCTCCGTTTGAAATGAAATTATCAAGCTGACTGAAGAGTTCCGGTTTAACGGTATCAGTTGGAGCAATTATTATTAATGTTTTGTACGTGTTTGGAATTTGAGTTGTGTCAGTTAGTTTAACTGTTCCCACATCGTACATTACAGAAAGCTGCTGATTTAACTGAGGCATCTCTGCTAATGTCGGTTCTCCATCGCCTTGTAGAAAAGCAATTTTTGTTTTCTGTTTTAATGATAATTTTTTGATGTTGGTTGAAAGAGCGTATTCCATTGCAGAACCGGGTTGAATAAACGGGATTACTTCTTTCTTTTCTCCATACTGAAGTATAGCTCCTAAGTATGCTCTCTGCTGTTTCATCTGATCACGTTCACGAACGTTGATCATAATCGGCTGGATGCCGGCTTGTGCAGCTTCCATTTCAGATTCCTGGTCAACACCGGGATTAACAAACTGGTAAACAATCTTCCCGCCGGACGCATTATCATACTCAGTTAGCATATCCTGGAAGTCTTTTTTTACTTTACCAATGTCCGGCGGAAGATTTTCAGAGAAGTAAGCGGTGATAGTCACCGGTTCGTCAAGAGACCTTAAAATATTTTTTGTAGCATCACTTAAAGTGTATTGCTGATCTTCAGTAAAGTCGAGGCGTAAGAAAAAACGGTCTGCAAAGAAATTAATTAAAATTAAAATTCCGAATAGCAGTAGTATTGAAGTTATGACTTTTTTCTTAGTAAGCATTTCAATCAATAATATTTCTTTTTGACACCATTGTTTCAGCAAGTATTAGCCCGAAAAGGGAGATGCTGAGAAAATAAATAATATCTTTTGTATCGATAACACCGCGTGAAATAGATTCGAAGTGAGTCTGTAAATCCAGGTAATTAAATATTACGCCGATCAATCCTGTAAAATCTGCAGATAGAACATTAAAGATTATATGGAAAAAAATTCCTATAAAAAGCGACAGCAAGAATGCTACTATCTGGTTATTTGTAACGCTACTTGCAAAAAGTCCTATGCTGATATAAACCATACTCATTAATAAAAGCCCGACATATCCACACAAGACAGCTCCGTGATCAACATTACCGATGTTTGCTACAGTTATGTAGTAAGGGATTGTTAAAACAATTGCAATTGCTATAAGAAGAAGACAGGAAAGAAATTTTCCGAGCACAACTTCCCAATCAGTTACAGATTTAGTTAAGAGAAGTTCAATAGTGCCGGATTTATTTTCCTCCGCGATCATTTTCATTGTTAAAGCAGGAATAAAGAAAAAGAGCGTCCAGTACGCAACAGCAAAAAACTGTTGAAGCGATGCCTGACCTACAAAAAAGACGTCGCTACCGGTCAGCCAGGTAAAGAACCCGCTGAAACCGAGAAAGAAAACAATTAAAAGGTAAGCCGTCAAAGAATCGAAAAACGATTTAAGTTCTCTTACAGCTATTATCCAGGTTTTTTTCATAATAATCAAAATTCATTGTATAAAAACCGTTGAAACGGTTATAATATTATTTTTGTTTTCATTCTCCCCGCGATTAATCGCGGGGAGAACCTTTATAAAAAAATAACTATGTAACTGTTTTAACAGTTTTCAATTATTAAGTTGTTAACTCTCTGAAAATATCCTCAAGCTTTGTTTCAATAGGCGTCATTTCTGTTAATGTCCAGTTTTTCTGAACACACAACTGAAAGATTGCACGCCTTGAAGACTGCCCGCTTTTACTTTGTATCATATAAGTATTGTTTACATCAGCAACAGGATCGATCATTGCTATCGTATCTATTGCCCGCAGGTTGTCGTATAATAAATCTTTATTCATTTCATCTTCAATTTTTACGCGAAGCATCTCTTCTCCCTGTGCGTGCTTGCGCAATGTTTCGGGAGTTCCATCTGCAACAATTTTACCTTTGTTGATAATTAAAATTCTGTCGCATATTGCTTCAACTTCAGGGAGAATATGTGTACTTAAAATTACCGTCTTCTGCCTGCCGATACGCTTAATAAGATTTCTTATTTCAATTATCTGGTTCGGATCGAGACCGGAAGTAGGTTCATCAAAAATTAATATTTCCGGGTTGTGTATCATTGCCTGTGCAAGACCAACTCGCTGCCTGTAACCTTTTGAAAGTTCACCTATCTTTTTATGCTTTTCTTCATTGAGACCGCAGACGTGAACCATCTCTATAATTTTGTTGCCTACATTTTCTTTTGAAACTCCCTGCAGGTTAGCTGTGTAAGAGAGATATTCCAATACAGGCATATCCAAGTATAAAGGATTATTCTCCGGTAGATACCCGATTTTGGTTTTTATTTCATCCTGGTGATCGTGGATAGAATAGTCGCCGACCTTTACATCTCCCTCAGTGGGAGCCATGAAGCAGGTAAGTATTTTCATCGTGGTGGTTTTGCCCGCACCGTTGGGACCAAGAAAGCCGAGTATCTCTCCCGTTTTTACCGAGAAGGAGATAGAATCAACAGCCTTCTGAGGTCCATATTGTTTAGTAAGGTTCTCTACAGTAATGTTCATAATTTTAATTTATCCCGAACTTGTTTCGGGATCTCTGACAATTGCACAGAAATTAGTAATTTGAAAGATGCTGTCCAAAGGACTCCTTCGGAGAAATAAATTCAGCATAAAATAATGAAATTAAATTAACAGCTTTTTGGGGACTGTATTGTTTAGTAAGATTCTCTACAGTAATGTTCATATCTTCTCTTAATCCCGAATTTATTTCTGGATCTTAAAATGTTTGCTAAAATTTAAAAGATGCTGAAACCTGCTTCGACTTTGTCCTGCCATCTAAAAAATCCTAAAAAATATTAATGTTAAACTACAAATAAATTTTGACGAAAGTGAAATGGGAAAGTTCCGTGGAGCAAAAATTTTTTTGAAAAGGCAAACATTTGTTCTGTCACTATATTGAACTTATGGTTACTTATTTACTTTATGAATTAATTTCCAAAGGTCATAAATGAATATAAAGCTGTTTAAGTTTCTCTTTAATATTTTTATATTTTTTGTATTTATAAGCGTTATTGTCTATGCAAAATCAGATGGTAAAATTGGAACGACTAAGAAGAACGGCGATGGCTGTCATTGTCATGGAGATCTTAACACGGAAGTACAGGTAGAAATTAATGGACCATCTGAAATGAAAGTGAATGAAACCGCTGACTTCTCAATAACAATTACAGGCGGACCATTGAAAACCGGTGGGATAAACGTTGCCGTATCATCCGGAGAATTAAAGGCAGGACTGGATACATTTATAAAACACAAAGAACTAACACACACAGAACCTAAAGAACCAATTGGCGGAAAGATTATCTTTGACTTTAAATACCAGGCACCTGATAAACCGGGAGAGGTTACAATTTTTGCAAATTGGAAACAGCACTAATGATAATGATTCTAAAAAAGGAGATGCCTGGAATTATGCCCCCGATAAGGTTGTGAAGGTAGTTGAAGAAGAGAAGTGAGGATCACTTCTCTTTTTCTTTCTCCATCCGTCCCGTTCCGAGCGGTTCCAAATCCTGATCGGGGGAATCGGTCAGAAGCCTGCTGGTCTCAATCTGCCTTGACAGATGGATTGCCTCTTCCTTCGGGAGATTATTCCGGGATGTCTCTTGGGCCTTCCCCTTTTTTCGTTCTTCTAAGAGGAGTATCTTCTTTTGTATCAACCGCATTAGTCCCGGGCTGAAAGCCAGGAGAAAGAGCAGGATCAGGGGAGGGAGGTACTCTAGTATCCCTTTCCAGGTTTCAGCCTGCATCATTTGATTTCCCCGGGGGGTTCTTCTTTCTTTTCTCCCCCGATGCTGTTTCTCATGCTTGTATCCGCCTGTATATTCCGCATTTTATAGTAATCCATGATCCCGAGATTTCCTGAACGGAAGGCTTCGGCCATGGCCTTGGGAACTTCCACTTCCGCCAAGACCACTTTGGCTCTGTTTTCCCGTTCCAGAGCGATATTTTCCTGTTCCAAAGCCCGTGCTGCGGCCCTCCTTTGTTCTGCAACGGCTTGAAAACGCCTCTTATCCGCTTCGGCTTGATCTG
>CAZUOC010000216.1:0-4713 GCA_964622335.1 uncultured Ignavibacteriaceae bacterium | reverse complement strand
TGTGCAGCCTCTACCAAGCTGAGCACCAAAGCCAAATAACAATCCGCCAAATAATGCAGCAACCACTCTTGTTCTAACCTGGATTTTAGGTGAACGTTCAAAAGTGAATTTTAACCTGTTGGAAATCAATCCTGAAATGAAAGCACCAATTATGACACCAATAACTTCGAAAACAAGCCAGTTCTTTAATGGATTATTCTGATGCTCTGTAAGATATCCTTCATAAAATTTACCTTGCTCAGTGTGAGTAGGTGCAACTAATTGAACAATAGCAACGGCTCCGCTTTTAACAGCACCACTTGCACCGAGCCCTCTTCCTGTAATATAAATTGTTCCTAAAAGGAGTAATCCTAAAAAGAATCCTGCTAAATATGGATTCATATATTTTGTTGCATTCATAAATTATCCTTAAAAATTTAATTTCTATTATCTTAACCTAATTAGAAGATGCTGAAACCTGCTTCGACTTCGCGAAGCAAGGTGAGTAAATTCAGCATGACAATTAACTTAGTAAGTCATCAGCTAAAACTTTTTCTTCCTGCCCCTGTTTTTTCTCTTGCTCTTGATTTTGTACTTGCTCTTTATCTTCTTCTTCAACGTTTTCAAACCCAGTAACCATTGCTTTTAAATTTGATGTAATTGTTGTACCGGTTGTAATCAAATACAAATGTGCAATTAAGAAAGCGATCAGAAGAAAAGCGCCCAATGTATGAAGTAAAGCAATTGGCTCAATCGAATTAATATTCAAAACCCCTACTCCTCCGCCACTTTGAGGATAGCGGTAATACATATAAAGCAATCCTGAAATTACCATAACCGGAATTACAAGTATTTTCAATCCTAAGTAAACCAAACGCTGCAATGGATTTAATTTGCTCAGGACTGTTCTTTTAGTAGGGTGAGGAGCATTTCTGAAGATTCCAAAAAGATAAAAATCAATTTGTGTTTTAATATTCTTTAATGTCGGTAAATATTGTTTCCATTCCCCTGTTGTAAAATGCCAGAAGATTGCAAAGATTATTAATACAATAAAAGAATATGCAGCAATGTTATGGTATTCAACTGCATTCTCGTAACCAAAAAATTTTACTGTACCATGAATTTCAAATCCGGTTGCAGCCAGAAACAAAATTAAAATTGCCTGCATCCAGTGCCAGAATCTCTCAAAAGCTTTATAGATATAAACCTGCTTTTTCATTTACTTACTCTCTTTCTTCATTTTTCTTGAAGAGAAAATTCTTACTGCGCCGTGAATAAAAACACCCAGGATAGTCAATAGGATTATCGAT
Organism: uncultured Ignavibacteriaceae bacterium; assembly: GCA_964622335.1. Taxonomy (GTDB): domain Bacteria; phylum Bacteroidota; class Ignavibacteria; order Ignavibacteriales; family Ignavibacteriaceae; genus RBG-16-34-14. The sequence continues at coordinate 3,424 of CAZUOC010000216.1, read as the reverse complement.
GTTCCAGTTGTTTCAACAATTGAAGAATAATCTCTTGCCGGCATATAAAAATCTTTAAGTTTTGCTAAACGACCGTTTTCTCTTATATGGCATTCATTACATTGAATTACTTGTTCTTTGGAAGAAACCATATGATTTAACGGCCAGTACATTTCCGTTCTTATAAAAGATACCTGTCCGCTGAACGGAACTTTAACTTCCTTCATACCTTCTATAGAAGCCCTTCTCCAGTCGAAGTCCTGCCAGAAAGCTCCTTCCCCTTTTTTATCTGCAAAAAGTTTCGGTTGAATTAAAACTTTAAGAACGGGATCATAAGGTTGTCTTGATCTGTGAATTTTTACAGGAATAATTTTCGAATCACGATCACTGTATGAACCATTTAAAGTATTAATTTTCAGAGGCTCAGTTGTATCTTTAAATGTTTCTCCGAGCAGATAATGATCTGCAGTTCCGTTGAACCAGATATATTCCGGTTTAAGATTTTTTCCCCAATGGAAACTTCCTTTAATGGAGAGATAAGTATGATTGCCGTCCACATCATCTTCTTCATAAGGCTTTCCATCTTTAAGCTTACCTGCAGTTGACCAGTCCCAATCGATTTTTGTTGCATTTACTTTTGCATAAGTTGGAATATGACATGTCTGGCATGCAACCTTAACTATATGTTCATTCAATATTTCAGCTTTGTGGGGACTTTCCGTATGGCAATCTTCACACAAAACTCTGTTCCTGTTCATAGAGGAAAGAGAATACATTTTACCCGAAATAACATGCTTTTCGGTTTTATGGCAATCAATACATTGAAGATTTGGACCTTCAACAGCCATGTGAACATCAACATCTTTTGAAGGTTCAAACATCGATTTTTCAAGATCACCGTGTTTTACATTATTTCCGCCACCACCAAAGAAATGACAAACACCACAGTTGGAGCGTTTCGGTTTTCCAACACTTTGTGAAATTAAATTTAAATCCAACGATGGATCAGGATAGCCCGCAAGTTCATTCCCCTTAACATAAGTTTCTGTATTATCATGACAAACAAGACAATCAATATTTTTAGGATCGGTATAACTGAATCCTTGGTTTGTCATTCCATAGCCTATGTGGCATTTCGCACAACTTTGTTCATTTCCTTCTACGCCTATGCAAAAATTATTTATCGCATTCTTCTTTCCGATATAAACAATTCCTTTCCCTTCTATATATTCTGCTCTTTCCCAGTTCCAGTGATTGGAGTTCATTACTTCGATGTCTCTTTTAGTATGGCAGGATATGCAGGCTTCTGTAACTTCCTGCGGTGAGTGAAATTTCTTTTGAAGTATTGCAAACTTACTATGATCTACTGAGGGAGAATCTTTCTTAGGATATTCTTCATTCAATTTCATTAATTGAGTCGGTTCATAACTGTGTGTTGTAAGCAAAGTAACAGCAGATATAATTATTATTCCAATTGCAACTAAAACAAGAATTATTTTTTTCATAATTTTTTTTTAAGATTTTGTTAGGTCAGCTTGAGTAGATCAAAGACTGATCAAGTTGTTCCTATAAAATTTTTTATACTTTCTTTTATTTCTTTACACTCGCTAAAATCTTTATAAACCGTGCATAATCTGCACTTGCGTCCTTCACAAAAATTATTTTTATGATTAAAGGACCAGCACGGACTCGAATGTGTAATGAATGCTTTACAATTACTTCTGTCTCCTTCAGAACAGCCTGCAAGCTTCCAGCAAGGAATTAACGAGTAAATAGTTTTTATTCCGGCAATAGAAATTTTGTATTCATTTATTGCACGGCGAACACAGTTAAGCCTTTCAATATCCGATTTAGAATAAAGCCTATGATTGGATTCTTTTTTAAAAGGTATTATCAAATTTTCCCGTTCATACATTCTTAAAGTATGAACTGAAATGCCAAGCAGCTTTGCTGCAATACTTATTGGGTAAATTGGCTCTTCAAATCTGTCATCTGTTTCCATTTTAACTCCCCTTGTTTGCTTAATAACAAGCAATTTTGAGTATTTATAAATATCAACTTTGCTGCCATTTATAAGTATTAAATTTGATAATTAAAGAGATGTTAAAGAAAAATTTCTTTTCAAATCTTAGAAGAAATAAATCAGAATTCTTTTATGTGAGAACAGGATGTGTTTATTATATTGATTGGCTTATGGTATCAGACTATGAATGACTTTGTCCTTAACCATCTTCTGTGTTTTCTTATCAATCAATACACATTTCTGAAAAGCCTTAGCAATTACTTTGTCATTGAGTGCAATTATACCCGATAAATACCAAATCCCTTTTACATATCTATCCACTTTCATTTTTCCTATTGGTTTTTCATAAAGATGCAGAGGCTTCTTATATTCGATGTTAGTTGATGCTACGACAAGATGAAAATTATTTTTCAACAATATATCATGAGGTAAAACGTTTTTAAGCAATTTAGTTCGTAAATCTTCAAGCCAGTTAATGTAAACAGCATTGTTTACATGACCAGCTGCATCAATATTATAAGGCTTTATATCAAAGGTCAGTTCAACTTCATTTTTTGCATTATTCATAATCTATTTTTTATAAAATAGTACGCTTGTTCCAACAGGATATCCACATACCTTCGATATTACATCGCATTTAACTTTAAACATAAAATAGATTGGTCTGCTTACTTTCAGCAGCGTTTCGTAGTTTCCCTGCCCTTTTGCAATAACAACCGGAGCCTTGTAAAAAATCTCTTTGAAGTTTTCACTCACCTCACTTAAATCTATCCCGGGAATTTTACTTCCGCTGGAGATAACTTCTGAAATGTTATCTAATTCAACATGTTCTGCAAAATCAATAGTAACATCATTTAAGATTGGAATATCCCTAACTGCATAAATAATCTTTCGTGGTAATAACTGTTCAATCAGCAGCTTATCGAAAATAGCTTCTTCAGCATTATCTCCTATATAAAGTATGGAATCAGCACTTTCTAAATCCTGTTTTAATAAAGGATAATCACTCAGAACAATATTATTTGAACTTATTTCATTTATTTCCTTTTCCAGATTAAAATCGGGATTAGCACCCAGATCAATTATGTTACCTAAAATTGCAGCCCTGACAGCTTCTTTCAATTTATCGTCAGATGCACCTATATAAGTTTTTAAATAAGGAATGTATTTCAGGGCTCTTTCTAAATTTTTCTCTTTTATTTCTTTATAAGGATCATCAATGTTACTATAGGACCTGATTATCTCTTGTATTTCACCTGAGAATTTTGGAGCTGTAAAATCATTTTTTGTATTTATTATTTCCTTATAAACCTTCTTAATTATTTCCATTAAAATATATTCATCTTCTATTTTAGATACTCTTGCTGAGTACAAAGATTGTTTGATAATGCAGGGAATGCAGTCCGGATGTATGTTCATTTT
>CAZUOC010000215.1:0-4747 GCA_964622335.1 uncultured Ignavibacteriaceae bacterium | reverse complement strand
AGAACGTTTATTATCCTAAGAAACTCGATGTATTCGAGTTATAACACATTATGAATATAATTAGGAAAATTCTGATAATCGGTTTGAGTGTTTTTATACTGGCAGGTTGTGACCAGGCATCGAAGAAAATTGCTCAAAGCGAATTAAAGGGCAATACCATTCAATCTTATCTGGGAAGCAGTATACAATTCATTTATGTTGAAAACCCGGGCGGAATGTTAAGTCTTGGAAGCGAATTAAGTGAAAAGACGAAGTTTATTTTATTCCAGGTAATTGTGCCTCTTATTCTTTTGTTACTGTTTGTTTATACAATTACCAAAAAAGGATTGAACAAATGGGAGATAACAGCCTTAATTTTTTTCCTCAGCGGCGGAATAGGAAATGTAATCGACAGGATTCTAAATGAGGGCAAAGTTATAGATTTTATAATGCTAGGATTTTTCGACTATCATACCGGCGTTTTTAATTTTGCGGATTTTTATGTTTTCTTAGGATTATTGCTTTTTTTCATATCAAAAATTCCGTTGAGGAAGCAAATTATAAACCGTCTATCATAGGCAGATAAATTAAAACGATTACAAATTTTGGAGAAGATTTGGTTAACCGCGGGATTAATTTCGGAGTTAATAAGAGATAGTACTTACTTTTTAACTGTTTCAACAGTTTCTAATCCGATAAAAAAAGCCCGCTTTTAGCGGGCTTTAATTGTTAATCTTAGGAATCTTCCTGGTTGCAGAAGATTCTTGTAAGATTACCCTCTCATTTACATTTCAGATTTCCTGGTGTACTCTACCACCATTGATTTAAATTCCTGTCCTCCTGGGTAAGTGAACATTTCTAATGTATGATGATCCTTGTCGACAACCTGGTAAGTTTCCATAAAAGGTTCTTCATTTCCAGTCATTGGATCAACATAAGTTCCTTTTAATATAACCTTTTGCATAGCTTCATCATATTTCCCTTTACACAGCATCATACCGGTTCCCATATTATCAATCCATATATTGTTAAATTCTTTTGTAGCATTATCAAATGCTGTAATGCTTATTCCTTCGAATGGCATTCCCATCATTTCACTATGAGTAGTCGACTTCTGGTATCTTCCTCCAAGAATCATTTCGACAGTAGTTGTCCCTTCGCTTACCACAGGGTCGTCTCCCGGATTCATCCAGTAAGTTGATTTTGTATCCCAATCACCTATAGCAGCTGCCAGCATCTGGTGCATTTCACCCGGAGTCATATAATCCATCCATGCCTGCATTGCGGCATTTCCACTAGAGTCCTGACCAAAAGAATGCATTGAAAAAATCATTAGACAGCAAGCCAAAAGAAGAAAAAGCTTTTTCATTAAGAACCTCCTGATTTATTATTTTTAGTGTGAATTGATACTAAAGTCTGTCCTCACAAGTTAGCATTAGTGAAACTATAGAAAGGGAAATAGAAAGTCAAACAAAAAATGATAAAAGGATATTATGTTTTTATAACCAGCGTTTTTTTCTAAATTTATGTTATGAAAATTGAACTGAAAACTATCCTTTTAATAATATTTATAAGCTCTTTGCTGGGACTCACATATAATTATTTCTCCTCTTCTGGAATTCCCCTTTTCCCTGAACAGAAAACTTTGAAGCAAGCCAGTGACTCACTATTTTACCCTTCTTCACAAGATAGCAGTGAAATAAAAAATATTGATGACAGTCAACAAAATGAAATTCAAAAGAATGATAACATAAAAGAAGAATCTCCGCAGGCCTCCCTAAATAATGATAAAGAGAAAACGGTTGTTAAAGATGAAGTAAAGAAAGAAAAAGGAAGTGTTCAGGCTGAACCTTTATCAATTAATCTTAAGCAGGCGTACACACTTTACAAAGAAAATGTTCTTTTTATAGATGCACGAGAACCGGAAGATTACAAGGCTGCACACATTAAAAATGCTATAAATATTCCGATGGACCATTTCGATGATTATGAATATATGCTTAAAAAAATAAATAAAAATCAACAAATTGTAACTTATTGCGCCGGTTCCGAGTGCGATCTGAGCATTGTTCTCGGCAATGTAATGTTTGACGAAGGATACAAAAAGTTATATGTTTTTTTCGACGGCTGGAATGATTGGCTTAAAGCGAAATATCCAATAGAATCATCTGAAGATAAAAATGAAAAAAATATTAACGAATAAATATCTTCTACTCGTTTGCAGAATTGTAATCGGATTTATTTTCCTTTACGCAGGAATGGAAAAGATCTCCGATCCTGCAGGATTTGCAAGAGCTATTAATAATTATAAACTACTCCCCTTTTCCCTAATAAATATTGCCTCACTTATTTTACCGTGGATAGAAGTTATAACAAGCATTCTTTTGATCTTTGGTATTAGAGTAAAAGAAAATGCGTTTATAATTTCCGGTTTACTTGGAATATTTACAATTGCAATTATCATAAGTCTCTTCAGAGGATTGAATATTGATTGCGGTTGTTTCGGAACACTGAGTGGAACCAAAATAGGGATTCATAAACTGATCGAGAATATATTAATGCTGCTATCAGGAGTTCTGCTTATTTATTTTGGAGGTGGTTCGATTAGTCTTAACACGAAGAGTTTAGATTAAATTCTAATAATATAAATTTCTTAATAACCCCGCGGGGAAAACAAACAATCTAAAATATCGGCTTTAGCCAAAATTTAATTTGGGTTAAAACCCTCAGTTGTTATGTCCAATTTTAATCCCCGACATAAATGTCGGGGCTATTATTTTTTTGTATTATCTATTTAAGACTTTAACGGCAATATCTTTTCTAAAATACATCCCTTCAAAATGAATCTCATTGATAGCTTCGTAAACTTTGTTTCTTGCTTTTCTCAAATCATTTTCATTTAGAACTGCAGTAACACCCAATACTCTTCCCCCGTTGGTAATAATTTTACCTTCAACTTCGTCAGTGCCAGCATGATAAACTAAAATTTTCTTATCATCTGTATCGAGACCTGTAATTTCAAATCCTTTCTGGTAAGAATCAGGATAACCTTTTGAAGAAACGACAACACAAACGGCACAGCCATCTTCATAAAAAACAGCATCCTTATCAAGTTTTCCAATTGCAGAAGAATAAAGCAGTTTCAAAAAATCACCTTTTAAAACCGGAAGCACAACCTGCGTTTCCGGATCGCCAAAACGGCAGTTATACTCAACGACTTTAGGTCCCTCATTAGTTATCATCAATCCGACATAAAGACATCCTGAAAAAAGACAACCTTCGTTTCTCATTCCATCAAGAGTAGGTTTTATAATTTTATTTTCAACGTGTGACAGAATATCAAAAGTCACAACAGGCGCAGGAGAATAAGCTCCCATACCGCCGGTGTTTTTACCTGTATCGTTATCACCAATTCTTTTATGATCCTGGCTGGAGGGCAAACAGATAAAATCAGTTCCATCCGTTATTGCAAATATCGATGCTTCTTCCCCCTCCATAAATTCTTCAATAACAACTTTATCGCCGGAAGAACCGAAAACTCTATCCAGGAATATTTCTTTTAATCCTTTTTCTGCTTCTTCAAAATTTTCACAGATCAAAACACCTTTACCTGCAGCGAGTCCATCGGCTTTAATAACACAAGGATAATTTGTTTCTATTAAATAAGAAATTGCATTATCATATTTATCTGCTTGAAATTCAATAAAATCTGAAGTTGGTATATTGTACTTTTTCATCAATTGCTTGGCAAAAGATTTATGAGCTTCAATCTCAGCGGCTTTTTTATCCGGACCAAAAACTTTTATTTCTTCATTTCTTAAATAATCACTAAGCCCTTCTACAAGCGGCTGCTCAGGTCCAATAACAACTAAGTCGATTGCTTCATCTTTACAGAATTGAAGTACTTTTTCATGATCGGAAGGATTTATTTTAACATTTTCCCCAACTTGTTTCGTCCCCGGATTTCCCGGTAAAATAAACAATTTATCTAGAAGAGAACTCTGGCTCATTTTAATTGCTAAAGCATGTTCTCTTCCCCCGGAACCGATAAGCAAAACTCTCATAAGACATCCCTCTTGGCGATATGCTGCATTTGTTTTGTTAATTGTTCTGTAAGAGCATCCCTTCTATATTTCTGCAATATATTTTCATCAGGGACAGGAAGTTCATTTTTCTTATAAAGATCGAAAACTTTGATTAGCGTATTCTTAATTTCTTCAACATCATCAGGTTCAGTTAAAAAAGAAGCTCCATATTCTTCAAGAGTTATTTTTGCAACTCCTTCCGGGACACAACCAATAATGGGTTTTTTCGAGCCCATATATTCGAGTAATTTGCCGGGGAGAATTGCATCAATATTTTTTTTCTTTCCAACCATCAACCAAAGAACATCACTAGAAATTATTTTTTTAATTGATTCTTTATGGTCAACATAGCCAAATTCTTTAATAAATTCTTCGATATTTAATTTCTTTATTAAAGCTTTAATTTCCTTACCAATATATCCAACAAAGTTAAGCTGAATTTGAGAAGCTACATCCGGTCTTTCAACAGCCAGATTTTTAAAAGCCTGGAGAAAATATTTAGGAGTACAATATTCAATGAATACACCGGAATAAGTTATAATCATTTTGTCATTCAGTTTTGGTTCAGGCTGCACATTTTCAAAATCCTCCTGATCAAAACCATGAGAAATAATTACAACGTCATTAAAGGTTAAAAACTTATAGGTATTAATTAGTTTTTCTTTAATCTTCCTGTTTGTAAC
>CAZUOC010000214.1:0-4790 GCA_964622335.1 uncultured Ignavibacteriaceae bacterium | reverse complement strand
CAGAACCATTAAAGTGGAAATAAAATCACTCCCATTTAAAAAATGAAGATCTATACTAAAGGGGGAGACAAAGGTGAAACAGGACTTTTCGGAGGAGAAAGAGTTTCAAAAGACTCTCCAAGAATAGAAGCTTACGGCACTGTAGATGAATTAAATTCTTTCATTGGGCTTGCCCTAACTGAAACAAAAGATAATGAAGTAAAAAAACTGCTCGAAAAAATTCAAAACGTTTTATTTATTCTTGGTTTGGACTTGGCATCGCCCGATGATGAAAAAAATAAGAACCACAGTATTCCCCGAATTTCAAAAATCAATTATGAAGAAATAGAAAAAGAAATTGATAAATATGATGCCCATCTTGATGAATTAAAGAATTTTATTCTTCCCGGCGGCAGCAAAGGTACTGCATTATTACATATTTGCAGAACAATTTGCAGAAGAGCCGAAAGAAGAGTTGTAGCACTAAACAATAGTGTGAATCTTAATCCTGATATTATTATCTTATTGAACAGGTTATCGGATTTGTTCTTTGTTCTTGCCCGTTATGAAAATAAAATCTCCGGCATTGAAGATGTTAAATGGCAATTATAGTTTTTGCTTATTGCCTATTGTTAACTGCCTACTTTTCTCCGGGGGTGAATTTGGCTTCGACGGGGTTTGAGAGACATTGAACTGCACATCGTGTTCCCCGAAATACACGTTAAACAATAGGGAATAAAACAATAACTGGCGAATATAACTACGCCTTAGCTGCTTAATTAAATAAGTAGCCGTTCTCCAGACTTTTTCATATCGTGGTTTGGAAGGACGTCGTTTAGGTATGATAGCTGATTCTGTTGTCTGTGCTGATGATGCGAAACTAAAGCAGGCAAGCTTAAAGTAATCCACGTCTGTTTGGTAGCTTTAAGTTAAAACAACAACAGACTAAATGTGTAGATGTTCTTTGGTTCTTAACTTCGGACGCGGGTTCGACTCCCGCCACCTCCACTTGGGCTTTACTTCGGTTAATTTTACTTCACTTCAATTAACCTTCTTTTTGGGAAAATAATCAAATTTCACATTTTTTATATTGCCGACTATCGGGCTTACTGCCACAACTGATAAAAGAACTTATGCGTTCTTCAATGAGAAAATCTTCAATCGCTGCCTGTTCTTCAAACAGACATGGATTGGTCATTAACGCAATATAACCCGTGCCACAAGCCGAAAGCGATTTCGCATTTAGTGTTATCGTCATTTGTGTTTATTCTTAAAGACTTAACTAATGGTATAACAAATGGAATCTGATCAAGATTTAATTGAGATTGATAAACTATACCAGTTTAATTTTTCTACATATTTAAAAGAAATAATAAATATTTCAAAAGGCGTTTCAACCTTCTTGAATAAAGAAAATCCTATTCTGTTCAATTTATTAGTCTTTATAACCATTCTTCTTCTTGAGAAAAAGAGAACAGAGTTAAACAAAACAACGAATTTCTTATGGGACGCAATAAATGAATCAGGGAAGACAAGAATTTTTGAAATACTTGCAAATTATAAGATCAATGTTACAAAATTAGATATTTTTGAGACTTCTAAGTTTGCATCACTTGGGGAGCAGGTACGAGATTTGGGCACTGAGTTCTATTTCAATCTTAGAATTTGCAAGTGAATATGCATTGAAAACCACTTTAACTGATTCACTTGAGAAAACGGATCCTAAAAACACTAATGTTAAGGTTAGTGTAAGGCATATACTTGCAGCACTATTACTTTTTGACCAATACGGTAGAGAACTTAATCCAATATCGCTATTAAATGAAATTAGTTTTGACCTGGAGGCTTTTAAAGAGAAATACTTGGAATTTATAAAAGAGGCTGTGAATGATAATATTGAAGCTTGGGAGAAAATTCTTTTTAGATCTCTAAAAAGAGGAAAAGTAGGTGATGATAAAAAAACATTTCTATCTGGATTCAATGCTGACGTAACGAGTGGGAGAGATTTATTGGATATTGAACGTGATGTAAATGCACTTTCTTCTTTAGTAGCAGCCTATTCTATCGAACCACTGCTTTCGATAGGATTGTTTGGAGATTGGGGATCGGGAAAATCTTTTTTTATGTGCAAAATGAGAGAGCGTGTGGAGTTTTTATCTAATGAAGCTCGTAAATCATCAAAAAAGCAAAGAGAGATTGGATACTATAAAAACATTATTCAAATTGAATTTAATGCTTGGCATTATATTGAGGGAAATTTATGGGCAAGTCTTGTTGAACATATTTTTTCGAATCTAAAGCTACACGGTAAAGAAGATCCTTCTATTGTTGAGGAACGAAGAAAAAATTTATTCGAGCAGTTGAGGATTCGTGAGGAATTAAAATCAATTTTGATAATTAAGATTTAGCTCTGTTCTTAAAATCCACCAACGACAATTTGTATAAAAAACGAGAAATAATTCTATGTATTTAATATAACAATCCAGTATATGACTTCGGTAATGTTTTCATTGAATTCTTTACAATTATCTGATTGTAAGTAGAACAAAATTTTAAAAGGACAATTGACTCTTTAAATTAAAGGTTTCTCGCAGATTTATCAGATAACAAGAATTATATTAAATGACTAAAATTAAATTTTCAGTATTGGATTTACTTTAATTAATCTTACAAAAAGATATCAGTAAAGTTCTATAATTTAAATTCACAAATTAAAAACTTTGGGGATCTCAAATATTTTATTCGGCTGAAACCCATACAATAGATGAGTAAGATCTATTGCATTCCTATCAAATCCTACGAAATCACAAAAAATTAAGTAATTATTTGATATTAAGTCCTAGAAATGAAATTGAAGAGTTGGCAGAAAGATATAAATTGGATTATTAGTTAAAAAAGTTGACAAGAATTCAAAAATTTTCTATCTTAGAACGAAAGTAAATGAAAATTAAGAAGAAAGAATACGTAAGTTATTTTTTTGTATACGAAAGTTTGTATTTTTTGCATAATTCTAAATTAGTTAACAGTTGAAATGAGAAATAACTAAATAATCATCTTTATTTGCCATAAACAAAATGTCGGAGGAGATATGAAAGTTAACGTACCATTTTGGTTAGCAGTATTGTTTTTATTTTTTACTGCTATTACAGAACTTAACGCACAAAAGGTTATCGATGGTTTGATGTTTAATTAAGATGATTTTAAAAAATCTGTAAAGTTTACGATTAGATCGATGAGGGATATTAAGTTATAAATTAAAAAATAAATACTTAATCTTGATAAGTAATCAACCAAATAGTATAATAAAAATCACTTGGAGGATGGGTGATGTATAAATTTTTACTTCAAAAAAAATATTTAATCTTTATTACAACTCTCAGTCTTAATTTGCTTTTTAGTCAATTAATGTTTGCAGGTACTACAGGAAAAATTGCAGGCAAAGTAACCGATGTTGCGACAGGGGAATTGCTGTTTGGGGCAAATATTATAATAGTGGGTACAACATTGGGTGCTGCGTCAGATAATCAAGGTGATTACTTTATAATAAATATACCACCAGGTATTTATACTGTGAAAGCATCTATGATTGGTTATACATCCCAATCATTAACTGAAGTGGTTGTAAATGTAGACAGGACTACAACATTAAACTTTAAATTAGAATCATCCAGTATAGAAACAGAGGAAGTGATTATTACTGCAGAGAAACCTGTTATTATAAGAGATCTAACTTCGAGTATCACAGAGATAGATGCACGAGATATTGAACTAGCTCCGCAAACTAATTTTCAGAATCTGATTCGTCAACAAAGGGGGATACTCTTAGGCTATAATTATCAGGGTAAACAGGGAATGTATAATGCAAATACACCTTCGGATCAGCTTCACTTGAGAGGTGGTCGTGAGAATGAGACCGCTTTCAGTTTGAATGGAATTGTAGTAACAGATCCCGTATGGGGAGGCGAAGAGTTTATTCAAAATTCGTCGGGTAAAAATATAGATGAATTTAGTACTCTCGCTGGGACATATAACGCGGAATATGGGGATGCAATGTCTGGCGTCATTAATATAGTTACAAAAGATGGTAGAAAAGATAAATACAATACAGCGATTTCATTTTATACTGACAAATTCGGTATCGATAGATATGATCAAAATACCCTTCAAGGAGACTTGGGTATTGGAGGACCCATACCTTATACTAACGGTAATCTTACATTTTATCTTAGTGGGGAGAGAAAAGTAAGCGATGGATATATTTATGGATATGAATTTCCTAATTGGACGGATTCGGAAGGTCAGGATGTAGATTCAGTTACTTTATTGGCCTTAGGGACAGGTAAAAAATTATCGATGGATCGTCTAGATTTTTGGAATGCTACATTTAAATTAAATTGGTTTTTGACTGAAGGAGTAAAAGTAACCGGTTTTGTATCTGCTGGCAGCATTAGAAAAGATAAATACGATAATTACTTCAAGTACTATCGCGATGGACTTCCATATCATAAGGGGGAAGAACAATTTTATAATTTTAATTTAACACATGCGTTATCAAAAAGCACCTATTATGAAATAGATTTAGCCAGGCAAGAGCATACACGATTTCTTGGAGTATATGATAGTTGGAGTAAGTATGAGAAAACAAGTGAGATGTACGATCCAACCGGCTCTTTCTTTGTGCAAGGGGAAGATTGGCAATGGCAAGATGAGGATTGGTCAGTTAATACCGCAAGAACAGCAATAATAAGTCAGCTAGATAAAACTAATCTTATTAAAATTGGAGCTAACTTTAGATTATTAGATATCCATGT
>CAZUOC010000213.1:0-4799 GCA_964622335.1 uncultured Ignavibacteriaceae bacterium | reverse complement strand
TTTTGGATTTTGACTTTTGATTTATTATGACTTGGTACCAGAAAGAATTTAAGCTTGAATCAAGAAGAAGAGGTTTTCACGTTGTAACGAGTGAAATAGAAAATCATCTTCCTGAATTAAGAAATATTAAAAAAGGGATTCTTCACCTCTTTATTAAACATACTTCAGCATCTTTAACAATAAATGAAAATGTTTCTCCCGACGTTCGTTCCGATATGGAAAAACATTTTAACAAAATGATTCCTGAAAATATGCCTTACTATGATCATAATTTGGAAGGCTCTGATGATATGCCCGCCCATATTAAAGCATCTGTTCTGGGAAGTAGTTTAACAATTCCGATCACAAATGGAGAATTGAATCTTGGCACCTGGCAGGGAATTTACTTATGCGAACACCGCAATCACGGCGGAAGCAGAAGATTAATTGCAACAATTTGGGGAGAAGAATAAAAAACATTCAACCATTCAATCATGCATCCTAAATGATATTTGAATGACTGAACGATTGAATGCTAAAACAATTATTCTAATGATAGAATCTGATTCCGATCCTCATCATAATTCCGCTCATATCAAACTGACGTTCAAAAGTTCTTTTCACACCATTATTATCTCTTACTTCATAATTCCAGCTTGGCATTGAAGAGTGATAATCAATCTCTCCGAATATCTCAGATCTTCGTCCAAGATAATAACCGACTCCCATTCCTAATCTCCAGTTAAAATCGAAAGCTCCATGTAACTCACTCTCATCAGTATTAACAAAATTACTGTAATGAATAAGTAAAACTTCGGCACCAATTCCTCCTGTAATAAAAGTATTAAAGAAAGGTGAAACCGGAAACTTTGCTGTTGCAGTCAACATTAAAGGGAAATCATGAATATTGGTTTTGGCTCTTACTTCATTTATTGATCCGCCCGCGATTCCATAAAAATCATTAAACTCGGAAACGAGTTTTTTGTCAACATAGCTTTTATGAAACCAGTCGATGCTCCAGCCAAAATTAAATCCCGTGTCAATGAACTTTCCGCCTTCATAACCAACTATAAATCCACCTTCTGTAGCAGATGGACTAAAATGACCTAACTTTATTGCGGAAGTTCCCCACTGTGCAAAATTCACAGAACTAATAAATAAAACAAAAAATGTTATTAATATTTTTTTCATTTGTCACCTCAGGTTATAAGACTTACCTAGATGACAAACCACATGCCATTTGAAATTTGGTTAATTGGAAGGAATTAAAATAAAAACTGTTTATTAATTACTACAAACTTTTAAAGTAAGTATACAGTGAGATAAGGACTATTTATTCATAGCCCCATTTCTTTTTATTTTCAGCAACTTCTTCTGTTGTTGGCGGAGGTCCCTCCGGTCTTGTAGGAACGATTCTCGGTTGTCCAACTATCTTTGCATTCAGTTCAATATCGTCCTTAAAAATGTCAGGCACGAGATCATTTTCAAAAATAGCTTCCCAGGGACATTCTGGTACACAGGCATTACAATCAATACATTCATCAGGATCAATCAATAACATAGTTTTAGGTATCGTTTCGTCATCGCCTGTGTATTCATAAATACAATCAACAGGACAAACCTGTGTACAGGCTATATCCTTACAATCAAGACAAAGTTTTGTTATTGTGTAAGCCATATTTTTTCCTACTTTTTTTTATATAATTAATAGAAATTATTTTTTGAAATTTTCCGCTATTAGAATAACTCTGCATTTCTAAAATATAAATAAATAGTATTAAAAGGAATTTGTAAATTACATTCCTAAAAAAAATTTTCTTAAAAAAGTTTCTCGGTATTAAATCTTTTTATGGAGAGAAAAAGAATATTATTTGTTTGCCTTGGCAATATTTGCCGTTCACCTTCTGCAGAAGCTGTGACAACAAAACTTATTAAGGATCAGAACCTGGAAAATTTGATAGAAGTCGACTCGGCAGGAACAATAGATTATCACGAAGGGGAACCATCCGACGAGCGGATGCGAAAACATGCTGAAAGAAGAGGTTATAAACTTGATCACATTGCAAGAGGCTTTAGTCCTGAAATTGATTTTAGTTCAAGTGATTATATAGTTACAATGGATAATAATAATTATTATGATATAATTGATTTTGATATTAAAAATCAATACTCAGATAAGATTTTCAGGTTGTCTGAATTTGCGGTAAATATTACTTTCGATGAAGTACCGGATCCTTACTACGGAGGGGCTGAAGGATTTGAAATTGTACTGGACATTTTAGAAGATGCCTGTGGAGGATTATTAGAGAAGATAAAGAATGACATTAAATAAAACCATTAAAAATAAAATTGAAGAAAGCATCGGGGCAAAAATAAAATCATTCTCATCGCTTTCCGGCGGATGTATCAGTGATGCTTACAAAGTTACTGATGAGAAAGAGAATAACTATTTTCTCAAACTCAACCCTTCCCCAAAAAATTTATTTATAAAAGAATCCAATGGCTTGAAAGAATTAAAGAAAGCGGGAGCAATAAGAATTCCAGAAGTTAAAGTCTGCAGCGAAGAATTTTTATTAACAGAATTTATCTCAACAGGTAATCGCTCAAAAAATTTCTTTGAAGATTTCGGAAGAATGTTTGCAGAACTACACAAATTTACAGGAAAGAAGTTCGGCTTTTATGAAGATAACTATATCGGTTCTAACCCTCAGATCAATTATGCAGATGAAAGTGAAGAAAATGACTGGATAGTATTTTATTTCAACAAAAGAATTTTATATCAATATAAGCTTGCAGAAAAAAATGGCTATGCTAGCAAAGAATTAAGAGAAGGAATTTCATCATTAGAAAAAAATATCCACAAGATAATAGGAAACTCAGTTGAATCTCCGGCATTGTTGCACGGTGACTTGTGGAGCGGGAATTATCTTTCAGACGAAAACGGGAATGCTTGTCTTATTGATCCCGCCGTTTATTACGGCAATCGTGAAGCTGATCTTGCTATGACAAAATTATTCGGGGGGTTCAGCATCGAATTCTATTCTTCATATAATAATTCTTATCCGCTAAATGAGGATTACGAATATAGAGAAAACATATACAAACTTTATCATGTTTTAAACCACCTAAATCTTTTCGGAATGGGTTATTACTCTCAGGTCATTTCTCTGATTAATTATTATTCTTGAATATTATTCCTTTCTTAGCAAATTACATCACTTTTTTATAAAAGAGATCAACAGAAAAATATACATTGATAAGTGACATTTTAATACTTAATCTTACTTCGCAGTATATTTATCCTAATAAAATTAGGATAAATATACTTCTTACCTAATATATTTCATTTTATACTTGACTTCTTGAAATTTAGAATATATATTGGCAGCCAATTACTTAATAAGTTAGGAACATAAGTCAAATATCTTTAATTAGTTTAGTAAACTGTGTTATTTATTATATAATTATCATTTGGGGATTCAAGAAATATTCAACATATACAGGAGAATAAATATGAAATATCTTAAAGTACTTTTCTTTCTAACGGTGATTTTTGTCCCCCTTACTGTCTTTGGGCAGGATGCTGTATCGGACGTAGAAAGCAAAATTGCTGAGGTACAAACCCATGCCGATTATGTATGGACATTGATGGCTGCTTTCTTAGTGTTTTTTATGCAGGCAGGATTTGCTATGGTAGAGGCAGGATTAACAAGATGCAAAAACACTGTAAATATTTTGATGAAGAACCTTATGGATTTCTCAGTGGGATCAATCGCCTATTGGGCTATTGGTTTTGGAATAATGTTCGGTGTTACAAACGGTTATTTCGGAACTGATGGTTTCTTCTTTTCTGACTTCACTGCAGGAGGTGACAATTGGGTATTTGCATTCTGGATGTTCCAGGTAGTTTTTGCTGCTACGGCTGCTACAATAGTTTCAGGAGCTATGGCAGAAAGAACAAAGTTTGTAGGATATCTTATTTATTCGGCTATTGTCTCTGCCCTAATATATCCTGTTTTCGGATCATGGGCTTGGGGAAGTCTATTTCATGGTGGAGGCTGGTTGGAAGGATTAGGTTTTATTGACTTTGCCGGTTCATCAGTAGTACACTCGGTTGGAGGATGGGCAGCTCTTGCCGGTGCAATTGTGATAGGTCCACGTATAGGTAAATATGGTCCTGATGGAAAACCAAGAGCTATTCCCGGACATAATTTAACCTTAGCTGCTTTAGGTACATTCATACTTTGGTTCGGTTGGTTCGGATTTAATCCCGGAAGTACAACAGCTGCTAATACGGATACTGCTCTTATTGCTGTTAACACAAACTTAGCTGCAGCGGCGGGATCAATTGCTGCTATGTTTACTGCCTGGATTATCTTTAAAAAACCTGAAGCAACAATGACTTTTAACGGCGCACTTGCAGGATTGGTTGCAATTACATCTCCTTGTGCAAATGTTTCTCCTTTAAGCGCTGTAATACTTGGTTTAGTAGCAGGCGTTCTTGTTGTTTTAAGTGTACTCTTTTTTGATAAAATTGCAAAAGTTGATGATCCGGTCGGTGCAATTTCTGTGCATGGTGTTTGCGGAGCGTGGGGAACTTTAGCCGCCGGATTATTTGATATTAATGGTTTCTCATGGTCTGTAGTTGGAGTTCAGGCTTTAGGTGTATTAGCATGTTTCGCATGGGCATTTGGTACTGCTTTTATACTGTTTAAGATTATCGACAAAACTATTGGATTGCGCGTAACCAAAGAAGAAGAACTCGATGGACTAGACTTTGGAGAACACGGTTTGGAAGCTTATCCTGAATTTGAAAAAGA
>CAZUOC010000212.1:0-4802 GCA_964622335.1 uncultured Ignavibacteriaceae bacterium | reverse complement strand
TTAATAAATAAATTCTCCCAAGGTTTAAAATCATCCTGGAGGAAAGAAGAATAAGAATTTAGTTTGAACTTTTCATTTATATACCTGTCGGAAGGCAAATCATATAAAACAGAATCACTGCTTTCGGAAAATGATTCATCAACTTTATTTTTCAAATTAGCAAGGCGGATGTTCAATCCTGCAGTAAAAAGATGATCATCTTTCTTTAATTTGATTTCAGGAATAAATTCATAATTAACCAAATCAAGTTTGTTGTTAACATTTTCGTTTGAAGATTTTACAAATTCTTTTACCGAATTATCATGTGCATCCGGAATGTAGTAATATTCAGAATAGACATTTGAATATTCATCTTCAACGGTGCTGTAACGGGCAGCTGAAAACTTTAGCTTCACGTCATCATTTATTATAGAAGAATATTTTATTCCTGCTAATCCTGTTTTAAAAGAATATTTTCTTTCTCCATTATATAAGATATTGAGTCCTCTGTAATCACCACGGGTAAATCCACCGAAGTTTCCCTCCCAATCTGTCGGAGTGAGATCAAATTTATTATCAGCATAAAGTAAAAGTATTTCCAGTTTATCTTTTGAACTTAAAGGATATTCAGCAACGAACTGAATATCGCTATATGCCGGTTTATAATCGCCGTTTGTCTGAAGTTCATTTAAGAACAAACCGGGATAAGCATAACGTACGGCGACTTCATATTTTAAATTACCGGTTTTGTTCTTTAAAGTTAAACCCGTGCTAAGAAAATCAGCGTTGGCAGAACCGCTGAATGAATCTACTTTGCTCACATTATAATTTACCTCGAGTGCAGAAGCCATTTTATCTCCATACGAAGCAGGAAAAGACCCGTTGTAAAATCTGAATTCTTCGACAAGGTCAGGATTTGGTAATGTTTTGTTCTCTTCAACACCAAGTCTAAGTAAAAATGGTCTGTAGATTTCGAAACTATTAAGATAAATAAGGTTGTCATCAAAACTGCCGCCGCGAACATTATAGCCGCTGCTCAATTCGCTGTTGGTTGTTACCCCGGGAAGAATCTGAACTGCACGCAAAACATCATTATAAATTGTCGGCATTTTATGAAGATCTTTTGGTTCTATTTTCTGGATAATTGTTGATGGCTCATTTTTCTCCCCGGTTACCGTTACTTCTTTACTTAAAACTGATGTTTGTTTAAGCTCAATTAAAATATTAATTGAATTATTAGCTTTAGATAAAACAAACAATTCCTTATGCGTTTCATATCCGACATAGCTTGCTGTTAAAATATAACTGCCGAAAAGGAGATTAATCTTAAATTTTCCAGATGAATCAGTTATTGTTCCAGTTGAGAATTGTTTTTCTGTTGAAGAATTTTCTTTTATAGAGATGTTACAACTTGCCAGAGGAGCTTTCTCTATGGAACTAACAACTTTACCTGTAATAGTTCCCCGGTTAGATTGCGGAAGGGTCACGGAACTAAAGACCACAAGAAAAAAAATAAGAAAAAACATTTGATCCCTTTATTCGGTTATTTTAGAGTAGTAAAAAGATCGGGATCAACTCCTCCTGATTATTGGCGCCTCAAACTTAAACTGGCAATTATAAATAATCAATTTATTTTTAAAGAACTCGTAGAAGGACACTACTAAATCTATAAAGAGTAATAATTTTTTCTTTGATTAGCCTCCTTCTGTTTATAGTAACAAAAGATGCTTATACAAATTAAAATATTAAAAAAAATTAATGAAAAAGATTGACTTTAACTTTAGCAAATATGATTTTCTATCCGGCAGTTTAATTCCTTATTCAAGGCTAAAAAAATATTTTAGAATAATCATCTTGCTTCCTGTTGTGTTTAAATGACATTTCAAAGCAAGTTGTTCTTTATTAAAAATCATTCAAGGAGGTTTTCATGATGAGGCGAGTTCTGTTCCCTTTAGCTTTTCTCTCTTTCTTTCTTTTTATTATTCTCTTCCAGATAAACTGCGGACCTAAAGAAATGACTCATGAGGAAATGGTTGCAAAGGGTAAATACCTTGTAAATTTGGGGGGGTGTAATGATTGTCATTCGCCAAAAGTTTTTACTGAAATGGGTCCAGTACCGGATACAACAAGACTCCTTTCAGGTCATCCATCCGATGCAAAGCTTGCACCAATCGATACTTCTATGATTCAGCCAGGCAAATGGGTCTTAACAAGTGGTACTGATTTTACAGCATGGGTTGGACCATGGGGTATCTCATATACTGCAAACTTAACACCTGATGAAGAAACGGGACTTGGAGCCTGGACACCAGAACTTTTTATTAAAGCTTTACGAACAGGCAAACATATGGGAGTTGGCAGACCAATACTTCCTCCTATGCCTTGGCCTTATATTGGTCAGTTAAAAGATGCGGATTTAAAAGCAATGTTCGCTTACCTGCAATCATTACCTCCTATTCACAACCAAGTACCTGATCCTGTTCCTCCAAATATGATAGGAGCTATGTCTAAAAAGATGAAGGCGATGTAATCTTCTGTCTTAAAGTAATTTTATTTAATTTATGAGTTGATTGATTTTTTAAGGAATCAGTCAACTTTTTTTAATTATGGCTAAAAAATATGCTAAAAACCCACCACCATTTATGACCTTTACAAATACGTTTTTATGATTAAATTGAGATTAGCTTAATATTAAAGCTTATAAGATGAAAGAATAATTTCTGTAAGTGATGGAAAAAAACAGAAATATATTCTAAGCTTCTTCGAGGGAATATGTCAGTCATCGAATTTTTTCTACTTCTCTTGATCGCAGGCATTTCAGGTTCAATTGGACGATCGCTTACAGGATATTCAAAAGGTGGATGTTTTATTTCCATTGTTGTTGGATTTATCGGAGCTCTGTTAGGCACGTGGTTAGCATATAAAATTGGATTAGACAAATTTTTAGTCCTGGAAATCGGCGGCGTTTCATTCCCGGTTTTATGGGCTATCATTGGTGCAGTTTTATTCACAGGTATTCTTAATTTACTGACACCAAGAAAAAAAGGTTAATTATCAACAAAAAAACTTTCATTTAACATGGGTACAAAATACAAAGGGACAAAAAAAGAGATAAATGCTTTAAACTCTTTAATAAAGATAACAAGGGCTGCAGATTCAGTAAGAAGCCGTGTTCTTTCAGCAATAGGTACAAGCGGAATTACTGAAAGCCAATATTATGTTCTGGATACGTTGTATCATTCAGGACCTTTAACCCAAAAAAATATTGGTGAAAAAGTTTTCAGAAGCGGCGGAAATATTACCCTTGTAATAGATAATCTTGAAAAACTGGGTTATGTAAAAAGAGTTCGCGGCAAAGAGGATAGAAGATATTTCAGCATTCATCTTACAAAAGCCGGTAAAAAAGTGATGGATAAAATATTCCCAAAATTTCTTAAAGCGGCAACAGATGAAATGGGTACCTTAAGCGACGAAGAGCATAATGAACTTCAACGCTTGTCTAAAAAAGTCGGTTTGAAAAGCTGATGTTTATGTAAGGGAATTACTGAATTTCTTTTATCAAAGGGGGAAGAATTTCACCTGATAAGCCGAATAATGATTTATCAGCAATCCTCGTTATTTCAGTTTCTTCAATATTCACTTCTATAAGATATGCACCTGCCTGCTTTGCAGAATAAATTAATGAAGTTGCAGGATAAACAACTGCTGAGGTTCCTACTATAAAAAAAATATCACAATTTTTTACGGCTTTTTCGGACGCATTGAACTGATCTTCAGGAAGATATTCTCCAAACCAAACAACATCGGGTCTTATTAAACCGCCACACTTGCATTTGGGAATTCCCAAACTAAAATCGAGTTCTTCATTATAAAATGTTTTACAATTAATGCAGTAGTTTCTTTCAATATTTCCATGAAGCTCATAAACAGTCTTGCTTCCTGCTCTTCGGTGAAGATTATCAATATTCTGAGTAACGACTATAACTTCTGGAAATATATTTTGAGCTTCTGCTATTGCCAGATGTCCTTTATTCGGTTTTGATTCTCTTATAATTTGCTTCCTGTGTTTATACCATTCCCAAACAAGCTCGGGATTTTTTAGAAATGCATTGAAGTTTGCAAGCTCTTCAGGTTTAAGTTTATTCCATATTCCATCTTTTCCTCTGAAAGTAGGGATTCCGCTTTCTGACGAAACTCCAGCACCTGTAAAGAATACAATCGATTTACTTGATTTTAATTTCTCAATTAATTCTTCGTCATTATTCATGGTCATTCCGAACTTGCTTGCCTTATCTTCGACGGAGTCGAAACGGGTTTTGGAATCTCATAATTTATTTGAAAGATTTTGAAAATCCAAAACATAGTGAGATGCTGAAATGAATTAAGAATGACTTAAATTATTAATCAAACAATATTTTATTAATCTGTTCTTCCATTTCTGGAGTAATACCATGCTTAAACAAATCTGTTGAAGCAAGACCTATAAAGTTCGTCCATTTGCTGTCAGCTTTTGTTTGTGTTGAAAGTGCGTTCTTGTAAGCATTAACTTTTGCACTTAATTCATCAGCCTGGTAAAGTGCAATTGCTTCCAGTATTTTGGGAACAACTGGTGAGGCGTATTCAAGTTTCCCCTGATGACTGAGAATAATATGCAGTAAACAATTTTTCAAATCCTCAGGAAACCCGGGTACCTTTTTTACTTCTTCATTAATTGTCATAGCAGAAATCACAATATGTCCGATCAATTTTCCTTTATCGGTATATTCAAAAGCGCTGTCATATTTCAGTTCTTCCGTTTTACCGAAATCGTGCATCATTGCCCC
>CAZUOC010000211.1:0-4810 GCA_964622335.1 uncultured Ignavibacteriaceae bacterium | reverse complement strand
TAGAAATATTTGCTTCTCCTTGTCCATCTAAAGAAACATCAACGGTTATGTCTGTTTCTTTTGTTTTTCTTTTTACAGATGCAGTTCTCAGGTTTTTTAAAATGATTTCAACTGCATTCCCAAAGTTACCAAAAGGGGATTTATTATTTAAGACTTTGTTGTTTTTTTTAATCTTGCCATTATTGTCAATTTCAAAAGTATTTTTGGGTTTACCTTCGTTTTTGTTTATTTCTATGGTTTCAAGAAGAAGGATTTTTCTCAGAGTCTCATTTTGATTTGCATAACCGGGAACTTCAATAACAAAATCTCGTAATTTTAATTTCTTTAATCCGCTTATTAAGCCTTCGGCTTTCGGCGAATCTATGTTAAAATATTCTTTATTGATAATTACTGTATTCACTTTAATATTTCCTTTAAAGCATTAAGTAGAATTTTATTTTCTTCTTTTGTTCCAATTGAAATTCTCAAACAGTTTTCAAGTTTGGGCTGAGAGCTTCTATCTCTTATAATGATATTTTCTTCAATAAGCTTTTTCAGGACTGTTTTTGACTCTGTACATCTAACAAGTAGAAAGTTTGCATCCGAATCAAATACTTTCAAAACTCCCGGCAAAAACAGAAGTTCTTTTCTTAACTTTTCTTTTTCTTCAAGAATTTCTTTTATGTATGAATTCCTAAGGTTTATATTTTTTAAAGCTTGCTTAACCGCATATCTTGTTAATGAATTAATATTGTAAGGAGCTTTTACTTTGAATAGAATTTTAATGATTTCTTCGTTTGCGATGCAATGACCGAGTCTTGCGCCTGCTAATCCCCAGGCTTTTGAAAATGTTCTCATCACAATAAGATTAGGATAATTTTTCACTTCATTTGTTAAAGAAAAATCCTCGACAAAATCTATGTAGGCTTCATCAACCACAATTATTGAATTATATTTTTTGCAAAGATTAAGCACAACTTCTTTCTTCAGCAAATTCCCAGTCGGATTATTAGGAGAACATAAAAATATAATTTTAATATCCTGCGTAAAAATTTTTTTAATTTCTTCTTCGTCAACCTGAAAATCATCATTCAATAATACACTCACGACCAGGACATTATTTATATTTGCGGCAACTTTATACATTCCATAAGTTGGTTCCGGAATCATAACCTTGTCTTTTCCGGGCTCACAGAAAATTCTTATTAGCAAATCGATTATCTCGTCAGAACCAACGCCAAAGAATAAATTTTCTTTTGAAATATTAAGATAATCACTTATCAGTTCTCTTAAATCATTTTGATTAGGATCTGGATAGCGATTAAGATTTAAATCCTTAATTTCATTAAAGGTCGAACCGAAACTGTTTTCATTTGCATCGAGTAAAATTCCCCTTGAATTTTCATCCCGAGCAGATGTGTATGGTTTTAAGTTTAGTATATTTTTTCTCACAAGATTTTTTATATTCATTTCAAATCTCAAATCTAATTTTTACTGCATTTTTATGTGCTGTTAATTCTTCTGTTTCAGCAAGTGTTTGGACGGTTTCTGAAATATTTTTCAATCCTTTTTTTGTAAGAAACTGAAAAGTTACCGATTTCATGAAAGATTCTACAGTAACTCCGCCAAATGATTTTGCAAAACCATAGGTCGGGAGCGAATGATTTGTTCCCGAGGCATAATCTCCCGCACTTTCAGGTGAATAATTTCCAAGAAAAACAGAGCCTGCATTTTTTATCTCTGATTTATACTTTGCAGGACTTTTTACATTTAAAATTAAGTGTTCCGGGGCATAAAGATTACCCAATTCAATTCCCTGGTTAATATCCTTTACAATTACAGAAAAAGAATTTTTTAACGAAGCAAAAGCCAATTTTTTTCTAGGAAGAAATTTTAATTGCTTTTTAATTTCTATTTGTACTTTATTTTCTAGATTAATGGAATTTGTAACAAGTATAACCTGAGAATCAGATCCATGTTCTGCCTGAGACAAGAGATCAGCGGCTACAAAAGCAGGATTTGCAGATTCATCGGCAATAATCAGAAGCTCACTTGGTCCCGCAGGCATATCGATGGAACAGCCTTCAGGATCAATGCTTACCAAAAGCTTGGCGGCAGTGACATATTGATTTCCGGGCCCGAATATTTTAGAGACCCTTTGGATATTCTTATCGCCGTAAGCCATTAAGGCGATTGCCTGTGCGCCGCCAATTTTGTAAAATTCTTTAATCCCGCATTTGTAAGAAGCATAAAGAAGGGCGTCATTTACTTTTCTATCTTTTGCTGGAGAACAAGCAACAACTCTTTTGCAGCCAGCAATTTGTGCGGTAATTCCAAGCATCAACATTGTGGAAGGAAGAACCGCAGTACCTCCCGGGATATAGAGACCAACACTTTCTATTGCTCGAAATTCTCTTGAACAATTGACTCCCGGAACAGTTTCTATATTATAACTTTTAGGAAATTGTTTTAAGTGAAATTTCTTAATGTTGTTGTAAGCGTCCTCGATTGCTTTTTTAACTTTTATGGGAAGATTTTTCTTTGCTTTATTAATTTCATCTTTTGTCACAATGAAATTTTTTGAGTCTAATCCGTCAAATTTTTTAGCATACCCTAAAGCAGCCTTTAATCCATTTGATTTTACATCATCAAGAATTGGTTTTACAGTCTTAAAAGTTTTGGCAAAATCGATTGCCGGTCTCTTTGTCAGACTCAGCAATTGTTCGGCATTCAATTTTGAATAATAATATCTTTTCATTTTATCATATTCTCTATTGGTAATAAAAGTATTCCTGATGCCCCCGCCGATTTCAGATCATCAACTATTGTCCAGAATTTATCGGAAGGAATAACGGCATGAACTGCCAGTAGTTTTTCGTCAGCAAGTGGAAGTACTGTTGGGCTTTTTAATGATGGAATGATTTTAACAACCCTATCTAAAGATGATTTTGGGACATTCATCATAAGATACTTTGAATTTCTTGCAATCATCACAGATCGAATTCTTCTTAAAAGATCTTCAAGAATTTTATTTTTCTCTTTCGAAAGAGAATTTTTTCCAGAAGAAATCAAAACAGCCTGTGAATCAAAAACCTTAAAAGATTTTTTTAGTTTGTTCATCATAAGTGTATTGCCGGAAGAAACGATGTCACAGATGACATCCGCAACTCCCAGCGAAGGTGCGATTTCAACTGAACCGCTCAACTCAATTATCCTTGCCTTAATTTTATTCTTTTTAAGAAAATCATTAAGAATAATAGGATAAGATGTAGCAATAGTTTTTCCTTCAATATCTTTTATATCTTTAAGCTGTTTATTTTCCGGATGAGCTATCAACAAACTGCATCTTCCAAAGCCAAGTTTCTCGAGTATTTTAGTTTCTGATTGTTTCTCGAGAAAAATATTTTCTCCTACTATTCCAACATCTGCGACCCCATCCTGAACATATTCAGGAATGTCATCATCTCTTAAGAAAAGAATATCAAGTGGGAAATTTCTTGCTGGGATAAAAAGTCTTTCAGAATAATCCTCGATGTCGAGTCCGCAGTGCTTTAGTAATTCAAGAGATTTTTCAGTTAGTCTTCCTTTACTCTGAACCGCAAGTTTAAGATTTCTGTTCATTATTTTTTCCTAAATTTACTTTAAAACAAAAAATCCGGCATTTGCCGGATGTCAATTTCATTCTTTATGTAAAATAAAATTAATACATACCGGCGCAAATATCACTTGCATTATGATGAACAGAAACGATATGTGTTAAATATAAATTCATTTTTGTTGAGATTAAAAATAAGGAAAAAATGGGTTTTGTCAAACAGAAAAATTACGAGGAACAAATCATAGGCTTTCACCACAGGTTTGATGATAAAAATTATTTGAGAAATATCATTTTCTTTGTTTCTATAAATCCGTCCCTGGAGGACTCTGCTTGTAGCTCATAGAAATAAATGCCGCTTGAAAGTTGTGAGCCGTCAAACGAAACCTCATATTCTCCGGCAGGTTTTTCTTCATTAACAAGTTCGGTAATCTTACTTCCCAGCATATCACAAATTATAATTTTAACAAATGAAATCTTAGGTATAGAATATTTTATTGTGGTAGTAGGATTGAAAGGATTGGGGTAGTTTTGGCTTAGTTTTAAGGAAGTGGATTTGAAATATAATTCACTAGCATCAGTACTTGTTTTCTGGTCTAATTTCATAACGAATATGTTGCTATTAGTTAAGGAATCATACAAACTGCCACAGATAATAAGACTGCTGTCTTTTACAAAGATTGGGGAAAGGAATAACTGTTCATAGGCTATATAATCCAAATGGTATTCCCATTTTAAATCTCCAGATTCAGATATCTTTAGTATAAAACTTTTTGTTGAAGACGAATCCACAGACCTACCAGATATATAAATATAGTTATCTTTGTCAAGAGCAAGCGCCGTTGGAATATCGTTTAAATCTTCTTGACTATTATATTCTTTTATCCATAATTCCTCTCCCGATTTCGATAGTTTTTTTATCTGAATATCGGCGTCTGTATTGGAATTATTTCCGGTCACGATAATATTATTTGATTGATCCACGCTCATGTCATACAGATATGGGATGTAATAAAGAGAATTATTAATATTCTTTTCCCAAATAGTTTTACCCGATGCAGAGTTAATTTTATAAATTCTTGAGTCATTCTGAGTAAAGGCTACTAAATTGTTTTCGCTATCAAGCACTATTTTTTTAATGAGACCTCCCTCAATTGGCATATACCATATTAAAGTTCCATTCATAATACAAGCAATATAGGAGTGAAAAATATGTTGTCCACCTATTATCTGCAA
>CAZUOC010000210.1:2405-4811 GCA_964622335.1 uncultured Ignavibacteriaceae bacterium | reverse complement strand
AATTTCCTAATAACCTTTATTTTATGGCTGATACTTCAGATTTCAGGAACGGTTTAATAATAAAGTTTAAGAACGATCTTTATTCTATTATAGAGTTCCAGCATGTAAAACCAGGCAAGGGAGGAGCCTTCGTTCGTACCACTCTTAAAAATTTAAAGACCGGCAAAGTTTTAGATAATACTTTCAGGGCAGGCGAATCTGTTGAGACCGTAAGAGTGGAAAGAAGGAAATACCAGTATCTGTTTCGTGAAGGGGATTTTCTCGTTTGTATGGATAATGAAACTTATGAACAGATAAATGTTCCTATCGAGTTGTTTGGTGATGGGATAAAGTTTCTTAAAGAAAGTGAAGAAGTAGAGATTCTTTTTAATGGAGAAGAAATAATTAATGTTGAAGTACCGATCTTTGCTTATTTAAAAGTTACTTCAACTGAACCCGGCTTTAAAGGAAATACAGCGACCGGGGCACTAAAACCGGCAACAGTTGAAACGGGATCGATAGTTAATGTACCGTTATTTATTGATGTAAATGATTTATTAAAAGTGGATACTCGAACAGGTGAGTATGTTGAAAGAGTTAAATCTTAAAAAGGTATTGAAATGGATCTAAATCTTATAAAAAAATTGGTCAAGATAGTAGACACAAGTGAAATAACAGATCTTGAAGTGGAAGAGAATGGTTTGCGGATTAAGGTTGCAAAGAAGATCAGGGACATTCAGACTATTGCTCAGCCTCAGATAATATCGCAGGCTTCACCTGTTGTTGAACAACCGGCGGTTAAGTCTGTGGAAGAACAACCATCAAAAGCAGAAACTCAGCAAAATCTTCATGAAGTTCGCTCACCTATTGTTGGAACCTTTTACAGGGCTCCCGCTCCGGATGCTGATTCTTATGTTAATGTAGGAGATAATGTGGAACCGGGTACTGTTTTATGTATAGTCGAGGCGATGAAACTGATGAATGAAATTGAATCGGATGTTAGCGGGAAAATTGTAAAGATTCTTGTAGAAAGTGGAAAACCCGTTGAATACAATCAGCCTCTTTTCTTAATTCAAGTTAGTTAGAAAAAATTGTTTAATAAGATTTTAATAGCCAACCGTGGCGAAATAGCTCTCAGAATTGTAAGAACCTGTAAAGAACTTGGAGTTAAAACTGTTGCTGTTTATTCGGAGGCTGACAGGGACTCTCTTCATGTTACATTTGCAGATGAAGCCGTTTGCATCGGACCTCCACCGAGCAAAGAAAGCTATCTTAAAATTCCTTCAATAATTTCGGCTGCACAAATTACAGGTGCGGACGCAATTCATCCGGGATATGGTTTTCTTGCTGAGAACGCTAATTTTTCCGAGATTTGTCAGGAGTCTGATATTAAGTTTATTGGTCCTTCTCCCAAGATGATTTCCGCTATGGGTGATAAATCTTTTGCTAAAGATACTATGAAGAAAAACGGGGTTCCTGTAATTCCAGGAAGCGATGGAGTATTGAAGTCTGGTGAGGAAGGTAAAAAGCTTGCTCACGAAATAGGTTTCCCTGTAATCATTAAAGCTTCTGCGGGCGGCGGGGGGAAAGGAATGAGAGTAGTTTCAGAAGAGAAAGATTTTGATAAGGCTTTACAAATGGCTAAAACAGAAGCCGAATCTGCTTTTGGAAATGCTGATGTATATCTGGAAAAGTATGTTGAAAATCCAAGGCATGTTGAAATACAGATAATGGGCGACGCTTTTGGAAATGTATATCATTATGGAGAAAGAGATTGCTCGGTTCAGCGGCGACATCAGAAACTTATAGAAGAAAGTCCGTCTCCGGTAATTGATATAGAGACACGAAACAAAATGGGTGAGGCAGCGATCCTCGGTGGCAAAGCCGTAAAATATGAAGGTGCAGGAACAATTGAGTTCCTGGTGGACAAATACAAGAATTTCTATTTCATGGAGATGAATACACGTATCCAGGTAGAACATCCTGTTACTGAAGCTGTTTATAATGTTGATTTAGTACGTCAGCAAATATTGGTCGCTGCAGGTGAAAAGGTTGACACTCTTCCTAGAAAGCCAATTGTTCATAGTATGGAGTTCAGGATTAATGCCGAAGATCCAGAAAATGGATTCAGACCTTCGCCTGGCAAAATACAATCGTTACATTTTCCGGGCGGTTTTGGTGTTCGTGTTGATTCTCATATCTATCAATATTATTCCATTCCTCCTTTTTATGATTCTCTTATTGCCAAGCTGATAGTCTGGTCTAAAAACAGGCAGGGCGCTATTGCACGTGCAAGAAGAGCATTGGAAGAATTTACAGTTGAAGGCATTAAGACCACCATTCCATTTCATCTTAAGGTGCTTGAAGATAAAAGATTTATAAGTGGTAATTTTGATACAAGCTTTTTAGAAAACTTTAAGTTCGATT
>CAZUOC010000210.1:0-2395 GCA_964622335.1 uncultured Ignavibacteriaceae bacterium | reverse complement strand
TAACATGAATGTTCCTGGTAATCTTAAATATACAAACGATCATGAATGGATAAGAGTAGAAAGTAATATGGGCTACATTGGAATTACCGATTACGCCCAGGGAGAATTAGGTGATGTTGTTTTTGTTGATATTGATCCTGACCTGCAAGAAATCATCAAAGGCAGTACGTTTGGAACGATTGAAGCTGTAAAAACAGTAAGTGATCTGAAAGCTCCTTGCAGCGGCAAAGTGGTTGAAGTTAATAAAGAACTTGGAAACAACCCTGAAGAAGTTAATAAAGATCCATATGAAAAAGGCTGGATGGTAAAAATTGAGATAAAAGACGAAAGTGAATTGAATGATCTTCTCAGTGTCGAAGATTATAAAAAATTAGTAAGTCAATAAAATTTTTATTTCACATTTTTATTTTTGAAAACAAAATACCAATGTTTGGATTTTGTTTTTCTTTTTTAAACCTCGTTAGGTTATGAAAAAAGATGAATTAATTTTAATAATTGATTTCGGTGCTCAGTATACACAGCTTATTGCGCGTAGAGTAAGAGAAGCCAATGTGTATTCTGAAATTCATTCTCACCTGATAAAATGTGAAGAAGTAAAATCACTTTCTCCGGTTGGAATTATTCTATCCGGCGGTCCTATGAGTGTTTACGATGAAGGCTCACCACAAATTGATTCACAAATACTTAATCTTAGAATACCAATTCTTGGAATTTGTTACGGTCTCCAGATTATTGGAAAAGAATTTGGTGGAAAAGTAGAACCAGCTTCCGACAGGGAATATGGCAAGGCAAGTTTACAGATAAAAAATGAAGATGATTTATTTAAAGGTGTAAATAAAGGATCAACGGTCTGGATGAGCCATGGTGATTATTTAAGTAAAATTCCCGATGGATTTAAAGTAACTGCTCAATCCGATCATTCCCCGATTTGTGCTATTGCAGATGAAAGAAGAAAAATATATGGTGTTCAATTTCATCCAGAGGTTGTCCATACGCATGAAGGAAATAAAATTATTCGCAACTTTTTATTTAATGTTTGTAAGTGCAAGGGTGACTGGACACCGCAGAATTTTATTCAATCCAAAATATCTGAAATAAAAAAGCTTGTTGGCTCATCACAAGTTATTTGTGCACTAAGTGGTGGTGTAGATTCGACCGTTGCTGCAGTTCTTGTTAAAGAAGCAATTGGCGAAAACTTATTGTGTTTACATATCGATTCCGGATTGATGAGGAAGAACGAAAGTGAATCTATAAGTAAATTGTTTAAGGAAAAATTAAGGCTTAACTATTTACATCTTAATGAAGAAGAAAGATTTTTATCGAGGTTAGCTGGCGTTTCGGATCCTGAAAAAAAGAGAAAGATAATCGGCAATACCTTTATTGAAATTTTTGAAGAAGAAGCATCAAAACACAATAACGTTTCTTTTCTTGTCCAGGGAACTTTGTATCCTGATATTATCGAATCAGTTAGAGTAAAAGGATCATCTGTTACGATTAAAACTCATCATAATGTTGGCGGATTACCTGAGAATATGAATCTGAAACTTATTGAGCCGTTTAGGGAATTATTCAAAGATGAAGTGAGAAATGTTGGAAGAGAATTAAAAATTCCCGATGAGTTTATTTCAAGACACCCGTTCCCAGGTCCGGGTTTAGCTGTAAGAGTTCTTGGTGAAGTAAGTAAACAAAGACTTGACATTTTAAGAGAGGCTGATGATATTTTTATTAATGGGATAAAAGAAAAAGGACTTTATGATAATATCTGGCAGGCTTTTGCAGTTTTACTTCCGGTGAATAGTGTTGGTGTTATGGGTGATTCGAGAACGTATGAAAATGTTTTAGCTCTTCGTGCAGTTACTTCTTTGGATGGGATGACTGCCGACTGGTTCAGGTTTGATCATGATTTTCTCTCTAAAGTTTCTAATAAAATTATTAATAAAGTTCGCGGCATTAACAGAGTAGTTTATGATATTAGTTCAAAACCTCCGTCTACAATAGAATGGGAATAAATCTTAAAATATCCGGTTTAATAGTTCTTCTTTTTCTATTTGTTCCGTTCGGCGTGAATTCGCAGCAGGCTAACACAGATGTAAATAAAACATTTAATGATGCGGTTAATCTTTTCTCAAAAAATGATTACAACAGTGCTCTAATACTTTTTAACAAAGTAATAAGTGATTATTCTTATAATTCCAAAACAACTGCAGGCATAGTTTTTAAGGGTAAGATTTTATTATCTCTTGGCAGATTAACCGAAGCAAAAAATACTATAATTGATTTCTTAAATAATTATCCATCAAGTGAATATGTCGATGAGGCAAGACTACTACTTTCAAAAATTTATGTTGAAAGCAGTGAGTACCCAAAAGCTTTCAATCAGTTATTATCAGTTCTT
>CAZUOC010000209.1:0-4811 GCA_964622335.1 uncultured Ignavibacteriaceae bacterium | reverse complement strand
CGGTTTCAGGGTTGCAGTTAATCATTATGGATTTATACCCGGCTTTGTTTATAGCCATAACTGCATTTACACAACACCAGTCAAATTCAACAGAAGAACCAATTCTGTAAGGTCCCCCGCCAAGCACTACTATTTGTCCTTCTTCACCTAAAGGTATATCGTTTTCAACTCCGTGGTAAGTAAGGTATAAATAATTTGTTTGTGCCGGAAACTCAGCAGCCAGTGTATCGATCTGTTTAACTATAGGAAGAACATTCAAATCTTTTCTGAGTTTTCTTATTGCCAATTCTTCTGAGCCTGTATGCATGGCAATCTGTAAATCCGAAAAACCATTTGCTTTCGCTTCTCTCATTATCTCTTCAGTAATTTCATCCGGTTTTAATTTTTTGAGGTTCTTTTCGGTTTCAATGATGTTTTTCATCTTATAGATGAACCACTTGGTGATTTTTGTCAGCTCAAATATTTTTTCTTCAGAATATCCGGATTGAAGTGCTTTTGCAATTGCAAAAATTCTTTTATCTGTTGGTTCAGATAATTCCTTATCGAGATTTTTAAATTCAAGATCGTTGCACACAAAACCTTTTGCACCAACATCTAACATCCTAATAGCTTTTTGCAGAACTTCTTCAAAACTTCTCCCAAGAGACATAACCTCGCCAACTGATTTCATTTCGGAACCAAGTTGTGTGCTAACCTGCTGAAACTTCTGAAGATCCCATCTTGGGAACTTCAATGCAACATAGTCGAGTGCAGGTTCAAAACAAGCTGACGTTTCTTTTGTTATTATATTTTCAACTTCATTAAGGGCATAGCCCAAGGCTAATTTTGTTGCAATAAATGCAAGCGGATAGCCCGTAGCTTTTGATGCAAGTGCAGAGCTTCTGCTTAATCTTGCATTCACTTCTATTATCCTATAATCATCCGAATTTGGATCGAGGGCATATTGAATGTTACATTCTCCAATTATACCAAGATGTCGTATTAACTTTATTCCGATCGATCTAAGTTTAAAATTTTCTTTGGCAGATAATGTTTGAACAGGAGCAATTACAACACTGTCGCCTGTATGAATTCCCATCGGGTCTATATTTTCCATCGAGCAGATTGTTATACAATTATTGTATTTGTCTCTTACAATCTCATATTCAACTTCTTTCCAGCCATGAAGCGATTCTTCAATAAGAATTTGTTTTGTAAATGAAAAAGCTCTTCTTGCCTTTTCGACAAGATCTTCTTTACTTGTTACAATTCCTGAACCCAAACCTCCAAGTGCATAAGCAATTCTTACCATAACCGGGTACCCGATTTTGTCCGCGGCAGCAACTGCTTCATCTACATTTGTTGCGGTCTCGCTTATGGCAACCTTTAAATTTATCTCAGAACATTTATTTGCAAATAGTAACCTGTCTTCAGTGTTTTGTATCGCTTCTACCGATGTTCCTAAAACTCTGACACCGTATTTTTCCAATAATCCCTTTTCGTAAAGTTCAACGCCAACATTTAAGGCAGTCTGTCCGCCAAATTGAAGAAGTATGCTGTCGGGTTCTTCTTTCTTAATTACCTTCTCTACAAATTCGGTTTTAATGGGAAGGAAATATACCTTGTCTGCAAAATCAGCAGAGGTTTGTATCGTAGCAATGTTCGGGTTAATTAAAACCGAAGTGATTCCATCTTCCTTTAGTGCTTTAATTGCCTGGCTTCCAGAGTAATCAAATTCCCCTGCTTGTCCAATCTGCAAAGCTCCTGAACCGAGAATAAGAACTTTCTTAGGTTTTGTGGTTTTTATCATCATAATATTTTTACAAATCCTTCTTCATTCAAATTATTTTATTGCCCTTACAAACATATCGAAGATAAACTCTGTGTCATCCGGTCCCGGCGATGCTTCCGGGTGAAACTGTGCAGCAAAAAAAGGTTTTGAAATGTGAAACAACCCTTCGTTTGTTCCGTCATTATCGTTTACAAACCATTGTCTCCAGTCTTCGGGAAGAGTATCGGTATTAACAGCGTAACCATGATTTTGTGATGTTATATAGCACCGCATTGTACCCATTTCATTACAAGGTTGATTGTGCCCACGGTGACCATATTTAAGCTTGTAAGTATCTGCCCCGGCGGCAAGAGCTAATATTTGTGAGCCAAGACAAATTCCAAGTATCGGCATATTATTATCCATTGCCTTTCTCGCATTCTCAATAGTCTTTTTATTGATCTTGGGGTCGCCGGGTCCGTTCGATAAAAGAATTCCGTTACAATCTTCTTCTGCAAAATCAAAATTGTAAGGAACTCTTTTTACCGTAATATTTCTTCCTAAGAAAGCCTGGATTATATTGTTCTTTGTTCCACAATCGACCAAGACAATTTTTTTCTTTCCTGCTTTATATTCAACTGGGCTTTTTATACTTACTTCACTTACAAGATCCTTTGCATTGGGATCATCAAAATCGATTTCAGAATTTTCATCAATAATAATTTTTCCTAGCATAGTTCCTTTATCACGAAGTTTTCTTGTAAGCATTCTTGTATCTATGCCGTAAATCCCAGGAATTTTATTTTCTTTCAGCCATTCTCCAAGCGACTTTACTGCGCTCCAGTGAGAATATTCAGAAGAATAATCTGAGACAATTAATGCTCTGATATGAATTTCCTCCGACTCAAAATTTTTGTAAACTCCGTTTACTCTTTCTTCGTTGGGAATTCCATAATTGCCGATTAGCGGATAAGTACAAACAAGAATTTGTCCCCTGTATGAAGGATCGGTCAGGGTTTCCGGGTAACCGACCATTCCGGTATTGAATACAACTTCTCCGTTCGTATTTCCATCGTGAGCAAAACTGTATCCGGTAAATGTCGTTCCGTCTTCAAGTATAAGTCGTGCGATTTTCTTTTTGTTATTCATCATAGAACTCTCACTCTATTTTAGCCATCGCAAAAAAATAGCCACTCTCGGAGTGGCTACATTGCGTAGACTCGTTTATACCTGCGCCGAATTCTGGTAAGGAATTTCTTTCTTTGTACAATACTCTTTTCGCTTTTAAGTTGTAAATATAATTCAATGAGTTTATAGATTCAATTTAGAATATCAAATTGTTAAAAAATGTTAAAACGTTTCAAGTGACTTTAAATTATTGTTAGAAAGAGTTATAATATCAGGCATAAAATTTATCGTTCTTATAAGATTAGAAAAATTTGAATTTTTATACTGATTTAATCACCTCAAATTGTTTTTCTTCAGAGAATCTTTCCACTATTTTAACAAATTATAAAATCAATAATTTATGAGCAACAAAACGCCCAAGTCTTTCATACTGGATACGAATGTCATTTTGCATGACGCATCGTCTATTCATCAGTTCCAGGAAAACGATGTTGTAATTCCTCTTACTGTTATAGAAGAACTGGATCACTTTAAAAGAGGAAGCCAGGTAATAAATCTTAACGCCCGCGAGTTTGCAAGAACTTTAGATTCAATAACCGGTACTGCTATTTTTAATGGCGGAGTTTCTTTGGGTGCAGGAAAAGGGAAAGTAAGAGTTGCACTAACCCGTGGATTGCTTCCTGAAATAAGAGATATTTTCCGTGAAGACAGTGCTGATAACAGGATACTTTCAGTTGCTCTGGAATGGAGCAAAAAGAATAAGAGTAAATCTAAAATTATTCTTGTAAGTAAAGATGTAAACCTGCGGATGAAAGCGAAAGCTTTGGGTATTCTTTCAGAAGATTATACAACTGATAGAATTGGAAGTGTTGAAGAGCTTTACAGTGGCAAAGAAGTTATCGAAGATTTTGATGATGATATTCTTCAGAAATTATATCAGTCACCTTACCAAATTTCAGCCAAGCCTGTTCTGAAAAAATGGAAGGGGGAATCTGTACCGAACAAATATTTTATATTAAAAAGCTCCAACAGATCAGTTCTTGCACATCTTGATAAAGAAATGGAAACGATAAAAAAAGTAGATAAAAATTATATTTACGGGATTAAACCTCGTAATGCAGAACAAACTTTTGCTGCTGATGCTTTAACAAACAGCGATGTTCCACTCGTTTCTCTAACCGGTAAAGCAGGAACCGGGAAAACTCTTCTTGCACTCGCTAGTGCGCTACACGTCAGAAAATCTTACAGGCAAATATTTATTGCACGTCCGATTGTTCCATTGAGCAATAAAGATATTGGATTTCTCCCGGGGGATGTTCAAAGTAAAATTGAACCATATATGCAGCCATTGTGGGATAATATTAGAGTTATCCAAGATCAGTTTTCTGAAACAGATAAGCAGCACCAGTTGATTAATAATATGATAAAAGACGAAAAGCTTGTAATCGAACCTTTGTCTTACATTCGTGGAAGAAGTCTACAGAGAATTTTCTTTATTGTTGATGAAGCTCAAAACCTTACTCCTCACGAGATCAAAACAATAATAACAAGAGTGGGTGAGGGAGCAAAGATTGTTTTTACCGGAGATATTTACCAAATAGATCATCCTTATTTAGATTCTCAGTCGAACGGACTTTCTTTCCTTATAGAGCATTTTAAAGGACAAAAACTATACTCGCATATAAACTTAATTAAAGGTGAAAGATCTGAACTGGCGGAACTTGCCAGCAATCTTCTTTAATCTAAAATAAATTAAAACCTGAGGGAAAAATGAAAAAGTCATTTGCATCGCTTGCAATATTTTTTGTTGCGCTGGCAGTTACCGGCTGCATTGATGTAAAAACAAAAATAAAAGTTAACAGAGATGGTTCAGGTACGATTGAAGAAACGATGTTAATGAACAGTGAGATGGTCCAGATGATGAAACAGTTTA
>CAZUOC010000208.1:0-4828 GCA_964622335.1 uncultured Ignavibacteriaceae bacterium | reverse complement strand
GAAAAAACATGAATGAAATTTACCCAATTATAAGAACAATACATGAATTATCCGGATCCTTGTGGATAGGAGAAGTGGTAGTAATTAATTTTATTCTAATACCTGTCCTTTAGAAATACAAAGGTGAGATTAGAAAACAGTTTCTTGTATCAATATTTCCAAAACTTTTTAATCTTGCTTCAATTCTATCCGCGACTGTTGTTATTACAGGCGTATTTATGGTTTATTATTTAACAAATGGACATCTTGATGCGTTAACAGCAGGCAGGTGGGGGCTCTCAATATTAATTGGTGGAATACTTGGAATATTATTAACATTATTTCATTTCTTTATGGAAAACAGATTAGCAAAGAAAATTGGACTCGGAAAACAAGGGGATGATGAAAAGCTCGCAGAAGTTCATTTGAAATTGAGAATTGTACCAAGACTTGGATTACTTGTAATTCTTACCATATTTCTTTTGATGATTAATGCCACACATGGAATTTTTTAAAAACAAATAGCTCTGAGGATAATATTAAATTGATTGTAACGGGACAATCAAAATTTGGGAATAGATGACTTATTACTGACTTAAGTCAATTATTAGATTATAATTGTTGTTTAATTTATAGGTATAATTAAAAAAAATTATTAATTAAAGAGTTAATCATGTCACATAAATCAAAAATTTTACTGATGCTATTTATGTCATCATTTATCTTCATTTTTTCAAATACAACTTCTGCACATTGCGATACTATGGAAGGACCTGTTGTTAAAGCATCACAAAAAGCACTTGAAACTGGAAATATTAATTATGTCCTTATTTGGGTGCAGGTTAAAGATGAACAAGCGATTAAAACACTTTTCGAAAAAGTTTTGAGAGTTCGAAAGCTTAATGATGAAGCCAAAGAATTAGCCGATATGTATTTCATCGAAACTGTTGTAAGACTGCACAGAATGGGTGAAGGTGAGCCTTATATCGGAATTAAACCAGTTGGATTTCATCCCGAAGAAGGAATAGAAGCTGCAGATGTAGCTATCGAGAAAAATTCTCTTTCAGAAGTTTTAGAACATATTCCGAAAGAAAAACAAAATGAGGTAAAAGAGCTTTTTACAGATCTTCAATCAAAAATGAATTATAATGTAAATGACTTGTCTGCAGGAAGAAAATATGTGGCAGCTTATGTTCATTTTATACATTATGTAGAGAGTCTGTTCAGCGGAACTGAAAAAAAACAATGAATCACATAATTACTTGAATTAAAAATATAAATAACTAAAAGAGAACTATCATTATGGAAGATAAGATTAAAAACTTAACGGTAGTTAAACCGGGAAAACTGGTTGATGAAGTTAATTATCAGGACGGCACTATAGTTAGTAAACAATTATTAAAAAAACCCAATGGCAACATTACATTCTTTGCTTTTGATGCAGATGAGATTTTATCAGAACACACATCTCCATTTGAGGCAATAGTATACATAGCAGACGGTAATATGGAAATCAAAATTGGTGGAAAGCCATATGAAGTAAACACAGGTGAGTTTGTACGGTTGCCCTCTAATGTTCCTCATGCATTAAAAGCAAATATTAAATCAAAAATGCTTTTAACTATGATTAAAAATTAATTATAATTTTTGTTAAACAGGAGGAAAAATGAACGATCAAAAAACTGAGAAATTATCACCCTGGTGGAAACATTCCGTCATTCTTGTAATGATATTTGGCTTTTCCATTCTGCTTTATGTTGCGGTGAAAAGCTATCAGGATGCACCACCGATACCTGAAAAGATTGTCGATGCACAAGGCAATACGCTTTTCACTGCCGCCGATATAAAAGCGGGCCAGGAAGTATTTCTTCAATACGGTTTGATGGAACATGGCACGCTCCTTGGGCACGGAGCTTATCTTGGGCCGGATTATACAGCTGAATATCTTCATAGTTATACATTATCACTTCAAAATTCTTTGGCTAATGAAAAATATAATCAACCTTTTGAGAAACTTGCAGATGATCAGAAGGCAAGCATCACAGCCAATGTGAAATCGATGCTGCATACTAACAGATACGACGCCTCGACAGGAACTCTTACATTAACTGCACCTGAAGTAACTGCATATGAAAATGAAGTACAGAACTGGACAAACTATTTTACTAAATCAGACCAGGCACCTGGCCTTCCACAAAACTTCATTTCAAATCCAAAGGAGCTTAAAAATCTCGCAATATTCTTCTCATGGACAGCGTGGGCTTCTGTTGCATACCGGCCTGGTGAGAATTATTCTTATACAAACAACTGGCCTTTCGACAAACAAGCGGGAAACTCTCCGAGCAGTTCCGCTATTATCTGGAGCGCACTTAGCCTCATTTTACTTCTCGGAATGACAGGGCTCATTCTTTTTATCTTTGGTAAGTTTGATTATTTAGGCTGGAAGTCGGGTTTTTCTGATCAGTCAATTACTGAAAATGCTATTGTTCCGACTGAAAGTCAAAAAGCAGTATTGAAGTATTTTGTTGTAGTTGCATTATTGTTTTTTTTACAGGTTCTGGCTGGCGGTGTTATAGCACACTACCGCGTCGAGCCATTCGGATTCTATGGGTTTGGCCTGGATAAAATTCTCCCCTATAATATTGCGCGAACATGGCACCTTCAGCTTGTTATTTTCTGGATTGCTATGTCTTATATGGCGGGCGGACTTATGTTAGCACCATCATTAAGTAAAGCTGAACCAAAAGGACAAAAGTTCTGGGTTAATATACTTTTTGTTGCAGTTGTTGTGGTTGCACTCGGAAGCCTGCTTGGGGAATTTCTAGGCATCAATCAGTTGCTCGGTAAGCTTTGGTATTATTTCGGTATGCAGGGTTGGGAATATCTTGATCTTGGAAGGGTATGGCAAGTATTACTCATTATAGGGCTTACATTATGGCTCATTCTTATTTTCAGAGGATTAAAACCAGCGATGAAAGATCAATCATATAAAGAACTGAGCTCGCTTTTCCTATATGCAGCTGTGGCAATTCCTTTATTTTATCTTCCGGCATTATTCTATGGTCCAACGACGAATTTTACAGTCGTTGATAATTGGAGATTCTGGATAATACATCTTTGGGTAGAAGGTTTCTTTGAACTTTTCGCAACAGTAATGGTAGCTGTTATTTTTTATCAACTCGGTGTTGTAAGTTCGCTTACGGCTACACGAGTGGTTTACCTTGATGCGATCTTATATCTTGGTAGTGGAATCGTAGGCACAGGGCATCATTGGTATTGGACAGGACAAAGCAATGTAACTATGGCATTGGGAGCAATGTTTTCAGCTATGGAAGTTGTCCCATTGACGCTTCTGACATTGGATGGCTGGGATTTTATCCGGCTAACGCGAAAATCTTCACCTAAAGGTGATACAACCGTCGCCCAAAAATATAAATGGGCGTTCTATTTCCTGATGGCAGTTGGCTTCTGGAATTTTCTCGGTGCTGGTGTCTTTGGATTCCTTATTAACCTTCCGATTGTAAGTTATTTCGAAGTTGGAACTCTTTTAACTGCTAACCACGGTCATGCCGCAATGATGGGTGTATTTGGAATGCTCGCACTTGCGCTAATGATGTATACACTGCGCAGACTCTCTATCGATGACGTGTGGGATAAGAACCAGAAATTTTTAAGAACTGGGTTCTGGGGTCTCAACATAGGGCTTCTATTAATGGTGGTTCTCGATCTGTTTCCGGCAGGCGTGTTACAGCTTGCCGACGTGATCAATCAGGGTTATTGGCATGCGCGCAGACTTGCGTTCCTAGATTCGGGTACCTTCCATATACTTGAATGGTTAAGAATCGCAGCTGATAGTGTGTTCATCGCTCTTGGAGTGATTCCGATATTAATATTCGCACTTAAGATCTTTGCAGCAAGGAAAAGAATGTGGGCTTCGTTAGCAGGCCAGGCTTAGTCTTTTCATTATATTTTAAAGCAGCATCCGGATTTGTATAATCATGCGGATAGTCAATTCTGGATGCTCCTTATCTTTTAAGAAAGAAGCGGTTTAATAATCTTTCCAGTGCGCAGCACTTGACTGATGTGAAACTTTAACCTATATCTAACAGACTGGTGCCCCGAATAATGTGTATGAAGAAGTGAAAGCTTTATTTTCTGCTGAAGAGTTAGTGGAATTAACATTGGCAATTGTAGTAATAAACAGTTGGAACAGACTGGCTGTTGGATTCAGATCAGATATTGGGAATTATGTTTAAAATTATGAATGGAATTAATTTATTTGTAAATTTGACATCATTGTCCGATAATATATATTATGTAAACTAATATTTCTTGAAAGATAATGTCAGTTTTTTAAGCCATCCCCTTTAGTTTTAGTATTACATAAATAATAACAATCACAAACAGTAACCAGATAAATGGACTTTTCTTCTTACTGTTAATTTTTCTTTGTCTGCTAAAACCTAAACGTTTTTTTATTCGCTCTTGCTCGTCAGTTTCCGGTTTATAAAATCTGGGTGTATAATCAAATATTCTATGTCGGGGTTTCTTCATTAACATTTGTAATTCTCTTTAATTGGTCTCGAAAAGAGCCGATACAAATAATTCTGGATTAAAAGTCTGAAGATCGTCAATTCTTTCTCCAACACCTATATATTTAACAGGTATTTTTTGTTTGGCACAAACCTGGAAAATGACACCTCCTTTGGCTGTGCCATCAAGCTTAGTAATAATTAAACCATTTACATCAGTTACTTTTGTAAATTCATTACTTTGTATGATAGCATTTTGTCCGGTAG
This sequence comes from uncultured Ignavibacteriaceae bacterium, assembly GCA_964622335.1. Lineage (GTDB taxonomy): Bacteria > Bacteroidota > Ignavibacteria > Ignavibacteriales > Ignavibacteriaceae > RBG-16-34-14. The sequence goes on along the minus strand of CAZUOC010000208.1, from coordinate 50 downwards.
TTCCGTCCAGGACTAATAAAGTTTCATTGGGAGCATGAGGAATTACCTTA
>CAZUOC010000207.1:0-4853 GCA_964622335.1 uncultured Ignavibacteriaceae bacterium | reverse complement strand
AACACAAAAAATTTTTAATAATATTGATGAATACATTTCATCTGTTCCTGAAGAAGTTTGGCATATACTTCAGCAGATAAGAGAAACAGTTCACAAAGCAGCACCGAAAGCCAAAGAAGTAATCAGCTACCAAATCCCCGCATTTAAACAACATAGTGTATTAGTTTGGTTTGCTGCATTTAAAAATCACATTGGTTTTTTCCCAACCTCAAAACCAATTGAAGTTTTTAAAAAAGAACTAAAAGCATTCAAAACTTCCAAAGGTACTATTCAATTTCCGCTGGATGAACCTATTCCTTATTCCTTAATTACAAAGATTACTAAGTTCAGAGTGAAAGAAGATTTGAAAAAAAGGAGTAAGCCGGAAAAATAAAAAATGTTATTTGACCCGCTGGGTTTTTGATAATTAAACAATCGGCTATATATTAAATAACCGTATAAATTATCAGGAGGAATTATAATGAAATATACCCGCCGCAAATTTGTTAAAACTCTGGGTGCGGGGTCAGCGTTGCTTATGCTGCCTGCAATTCCAACATTTTCCGAACCACTTTTTTCCGGTGATAAAAAGCTTGGTGTCGCGCTGGTCGGGCTAGGGAGATACGCCACTAGTCAGCTCGCACCGGCATTGCAGGAAACTTCTCTCTGTTATTTAAGTGGTATAGTAACCGGTACCCCTGCAAAAGCAGAAAAGTGGAAAAGTCAGTATAACATTCCCGATGAGAATATTTATAATTACATAAACTTTGATGAGATAGCCGGTAATAAATCTATTGATGTGGTTTACGTTGTACTACCAAATTCTATGCATCATGAATTTGTGATCAGGGCAGCAAAAGCCGGCAAACATGTTTTTTGCGAAAAACCTATGGGACTTTCTGCGAAAGAATGCAAAGAAATGATTGTAGCATGCAAAAAAGCCGGGGTAAGACTTTTTGTCGATTACCGTTTGCATATCGAACCTCATCATCAAGCTGCTATGAGATTCAGGAATGAAGGCAACAGTGGAATATTATATGTACAATCTGAATTCGGCTTTAAAATAGGTGATCCTACACAATGGCGGTTAAAAAAAGCTCTTGCAGGAGGCGGTGCAATGATGGATCTCGGAATTTATGCAATACAGGCTGCAAGATATTCTATTGGCAAAGAACCGCTTTCCGTAACTGCGCAGGAATATAAAACGGATTACAAAGAATTTGCAGAAGTGGATGAATCAATCACCTGGCAAATGGAATTTCCGGAAGGTCACGTTTCCAATTCATATACTTCCTATTCCACACCGGCAAATCGTTTTTACATCGGTACTGAACAGCGATGGTTCAATCTTTCCCCGGCTTTTAATTACAGGGGGATTGCAGGATCGACCAATAAGAGTGAATTAAATTTCCCTGTAATAAACCAGCAGGCCGTTCAGATGGATACTTTTTCAAAATGTATTTTTGATAGTGCAGAATCCGATGCAAGCGGTGAAGAAGGACTTAAGGATCTTAAAGTTATTGAAGCAATTTACAAATCGATTAAAAGTGGAACAAAAGTAAAGATCTAAGATATATGAGCAAAGTTTTCTTTGATCTGGGTATTACATTGGACAGTTACATAGCCGGACCAAATGGTGGAGCTAAAAATCCTTTAGGCGATGGCGGGATTTCAATTCACAACTGGATGTTCAAACAAAAAGCATTTTTAAGCCACTTAAAGCTTGAGGGGGGAGAAACAAATAATAAAGACAACTATATCATTGAAGAAACCTTTAACAGGATTGGTGCAAATATAATGGGTAAAAAAATGTTCGTTGAGGGAGAAGAGAACTGGCCGGAGGAAGCACCTTTTCATTGTCCTGTTTATGGTTTAACAAAAGAGAAACGTGATCCGTGGGAAAGACCCGGCGGAACCACATTTTATTTTACTAATGAATCTATAGAAGCTGTACTTGAAAAAGCAAAGAAAGATGCAGGCAAAAAAGATGTAAGAATTTCCGGCGGTGCTTCTACTATTCAGCAATGCAGGATTAATTGATGAGTTCACTCTTCACATGACCCCGATGATAATGGGAAAAGGTGTTCGGTTATTTGAAAATATTAATAAAGAAAAATTCTCTATAGAGATTAAAGAAGTAATCAGTTCTCCGATGGTTACTCATTTGTTTTATAAAGTGATAAATCATTAGAAGAAATATTTAAGCTTATTTTACAATTGATCAAGTCAAGTCGAAACAACTCTATAGCTATTTAACAAGTTGAATCAAATTTTTTTTGTTTTAGATTACGGGGGTGTAATCCAATTGTTGTTTTAAAAAAGACGAATAAAGAAGTATTAAATTTATTTGAAACGGGAAATAATGATCTTTGTGACAAATAAATGAATAGCAATAAGTTATTAATAGCTATACTACTTTTATCCCCATACATATTTTCCCAAATTAAAATAATGCCGCTAGGGGACTCGATTACAGAAGGAACAGGAGGCACATATGGCGGGTATCGGGGTTATCTTCTGGATAAATTCAATGGTTATGATATTGAATTTGTTGGTAATGAATCAGATGGAGTTTCAGCTCACGAGGGTCATCCCGGCTGGACGTCTGCACAACTAAAAGATGATCTTTCAACTTATTTGAGTAGTACTAATCCCAGTATCGTTCTATTGCATATTGGCACTAACGACATAAGCGGTAATCTTAATACTAATAGTATAATTACTAATATACAGGAAATGCTAAATACTATTGATACTTTTAACTCCAGTATAGAAATATTTTTGGCGAAGATAATAGATAGAGCAGATTATGGTTATAAACATGACTCAACCATAACCCTAAATGGAAAAATAAATAGTCTATCAGATTTGAATGTCCATATTGTAGATATGTATACTGCTCTGGATGTATATTGGAATAACTTTGACAACAGTAATTTTAGTTATGATTATGGACACCCTACGAGTTCTTTATATACTTTGCACCCGAATGATATTGGATATGAAACCATTGCAACTGCCTGGTATAACGCAATTGAATCATCCTTACCGGTTGAACTAACTTCTTTTAATGCGAACATTGTTAATAATAAAGTACGGTTGAACTGGAGAACGGAAACAGAGGTAAACAATTATGGCTTTGAAGTACAGAGAAATGGAGAAAAAATCGGATTTGTTGTGGGATATGGTAATACCAACAGCCCTCATAATTATTCTTTTGAGTATGGTCTTGGTGGGAAGTTCAGATTAAAACAGATCGATAATAATGGTACATCCAGCTATTCGGAAGAGATAGAAATCATTTTAAAGAATTATCAAAATTACCCAAATCCGTTTAATTCAAGCACAATGATTCCTTACAATAAAACCTTAACTATTTATAACACACTCGGTGAAAAATTAATCTATGTCGAAGGTAAAAGTGAATATATTTTTAATGGTGACAACTTTCCAGGTGGGGTTTATTTTTATGCGACCAACAATAGTGTTTACAAAATGGTTTTACTTAAGTAGTTGAAGTTGTAATTCTGTTTATGGGTGTCTTCTATTTTTCAGTTAATCTTGATGATATATAATAATCTTATCGATTTCTTCCAAAGAAAATTTGTTTAACTGAACAATCTTAGCTTGTGATCGGTACCTGCCTGACCGTCAGGCATTTCCGGCATTCGCTTGTCGGAAATAAAAAGAGCAACGTTTTTTTCCTCTAATAAGATCGACATTACATCAATAGGATCATCTGTTTTATAAATTATATCTCCAGCCTCATGTTCTTCATAGTCTGAATGATCCAAAATCCATTTAAGATGCTCATCTGGCAAATCCTTTAGGGCAATAATATTTTTTAATTCATCAATTGTTACTGATTTATTCATATAGTTAAAATGAATCTATTATTAGTTTCTTCTATAAAAATGATTTATGACGTATTACCTTATCTGCGGTTCAAAACCTTCTGCAGTAAAATAATCTATTAAATGATAAAAAGATATTTTAAATCTTTTTAATTAAGTTAAAGAAGTGAGAATTTTTTCAAGAGTTTTTTACCACTAAATTCAAACATACAAATAAATTAAGGAGAAATAATGGAAGGAATAAATGTAAGCTCGGTACAAAATGCCCAAGATGAATTAATCAAGAAATTATTCTTCAGCAAATAGAAAATGAAACCGAATTGATTAGGATGAGCCTCTGACTTGAGATTTTTTAAGTAAATTTGAAACTCAATAATCATTAGGTTAGCTATGAAACTAGACGCTGTTAGATGGGGCTTAATTGGCTGTGGAGATGTAACGGAGGTAAAAAGTGGTCCTGCTTTCAATAAAGTGTCAAATTCACGAGTTGTTGCTGTAATGAGGCGTGATGGTGAGAAGGCAAAAGATTATGCATCCAGACATAATATTCCCAGATGGTATAATGATGCTGATAAGTTGATAAAGGATCCAGATATAAATGCAATCTATATTGCCACTCCGCCAGCATCCCATTGTGAGTATACAATAAAGGCAGCGAATGCAAATAAAGCAGTTTATGTTGAAAAACCAATGGCAAGAACTTACGAAGAATGTCTAGAAATGATTAAGGTTTGTAAAGATAATAAGGTGCCACTGTTTGTCGCTTACTATAGGAGATATCTACCAAAATTTTTGAAGGTAAAAAAACTAGTAGAAACAGGAGTAATTGGGAATGTCAGTTTTATGAAAATTTTATTATTTAAGGCATTGCAGATTAGAGATGATCAAAATGAAAATTTGCCGTGGCGCGTGATTCCTGAAATTTCAGGTGGTGGTCATTTTATCGATCTTGCATCCCATCAATTTGACTATTTAGACTTTTTGTTTGGACCAGTAAAAAATGCAAATAGTCTAAAAAAG
>CAZUOC010000206.1:0-4879 GCA_964622335.1 uncultured Ignavibacteriaceae bacterium | reverse complement strand
ATTTTTGTAACCGAGTCTACCATTATTATTAGGTCTAGATTGTGCTTTTAATTTTAGTCCCAAATCGGAGCTGAGCAATACAACATTTTCAAGATCATTATTTTCAAGAACTGTTGCAATTATTCTATCATCCGGAATATCAGGGCTAAGACCTTCAGTCAGCCAATCGATTTTGGGCTCTTGATTTATGAATACAATTTTAACATTATCCTTTATATTTTCGCCGCTATGATATTCAGATAATTTAGCAATTATTTTTTTGCATCTATTTCTTATATCAATGTCCAGTTCAGCAAATTTTTTACGGTCTAATTCTTGTAAAACAGTTGAGCATAAAATAATTTCAACATTTTTAGAATTTAATTCCTTTAACCAATCTATTTCAGAAAATATTCTAAAATGTATTAATGAATTTGTATCAAGATAACATTTCATTTTAAAATTCCTAAGTGGTATAACTATTAGTTATACTGCCAAAATTCCACATAACACTCTGCCACAGGAATGTTATACTTGTCTGCCTTTGGCAGATTCCTATTAAAATCTTGTTTAGATAATTTACTTTTTAGTACTTGTTTGGTAAAGTAGGAAGAATATTTTTGAAGACTTAGTCGCAATAAATTTGTAACCTCCAAATATCAAATTTATGTGCATATATTTAATTGTATAAAGTTAGCTTAATTAAGCCCGCAAATCAATTTAATTTTTATCTTTCTTCCCCCGTCGCTCCCGATAAAAGTTTTACCCGCCATTGTCTGGTAAAAATATTTTTAAGAACATCTATGTAAACTTGACTTTTTACATAACGGTGGAAAAGCTGGTTAGGTTGCACCTCTGAACGATTCAAAATTATAAGTACTTTCAATATGATTTTTCTGCAATCTACTCAATCGCACATTCTTCAAGCCCGAGCGAAATTGCTGCTTCCCGAACTCGTTCTTTGGTTGCATAATGCTCTAATACCGTGGCTGCTTCGATTTCGAGCTTGGTACTCAAAAGGATATCCCCCCAATTGGCATATACTGAACCATCCTCGGTGTATATCAATTGCAGTGTATCACCAATTCTAGTTTTTTCCACCTTCGCGTATGCCTGCCCGAATACATCGAAGAAATCCGCCATCTCGGCCAGACCTGAGCGCAGGCGGGTACCCTGTGGCGCTGATTGCTCGGTAATATTGAGATCAGCCAGTGTGTCTGCTGCCCGCCTGTATGCCTCAGCCCTAGAAGTGAAATCGAATGTATCTAGGGAAGCGATCTCGGTCTTCAAAGTGCTACACACTTCCCGTGCAGTGTCGGTAAACTCCTCATCGTTGAGAGGTGTCGGTCCACAACTCGCTAGTAGCAGACTCATTGCAGACAAGCAGGTCAGAGTAATCAGCTTCTTCGTTTTCATATCATTCACCTTTGTTGTATAACTATTAATTATGCTGCCAAAATTCCGCATAACACTCCGGCAACAGGAGTGTTATATTCCGTATAAAACTATTATTATAACTTATTTTCAAAACTTTTTGCTGCATATCACTCCGTATATTAAAGAGTGTTATATGTAATAGTCCCATTACTCATTTTTTCCCTTTCCCCGCCCAAGTTTAAGAAGAAAATAGGGGAGTTGTTGTTAATACTGAAGCAAACTTAAACTAAAAGATTGAAAATGTAAAATGGTTGATGGAAAATGGAAAATGGCAGAGAGCAAAGTGCTTAGGCGTTTCCACCATCTCATAATCCCATTATCTCATCATCACTTTGATCGGAAATCCGGGAAACTAATTCGAATACCTGGTACTAAATTCTGGAAGTAGATAAATCTTAATCCTTAATATTCCGGTATTGGCTGCCCGATAATCCACGGTGCACCCGCATCCATTAGTTCTTTTTCAATTGCAGGTAATTTTACATTTAAAACATTATCAATCTCTTTTTTTAATTCATCAAATTGAGTTCCCGCAATCTGCAGGCTATGTTTAAGAGTTTCTGTCGGTCCGTATGTAGAATTAAAAGTTCCAAAAGAAGCCAGTCCATGTCTGGATGAAACTGTTGGATTGGTTTTTTCTCCAACTTGTCTCTTGGACACATTGCCATTCATTTTTTCATCAAATACATATAATTCCTGTATAAGATCATACAATTGTGTATCGAGATTTCCGGGTGCAGATGGTGTACGCATCAGTGCGTCTTGCATTAACGTTACTCTTTTTATTGTTTCAGCAAGAACTTTACTTGCAGCAGTTATTGATTTGTTTAATCTTTCAGTCTCTTTCCAGAATGCAGCAGTAACCTGTGGATCAAACCCTGGAAGTGCTCCTTTGTACATTCTTTCTACTTTAAATTTCATTGGTCCTGATAAATCCGTTACAATTCCATCCAACTGAACAGAAAGAGTTACAGAATATTCTCCCGGAGCTACCATTGCACCTATGAAACCTCCTTTTAGATCAGATTCACTTGTTATAGCATCAGTAGCGGGAAATCTTAAATCCCATGCAATGCGGTTGAATCCTTTGCTGTTCTTACCTTCAACTCGTCTTACAACAGTACTTTCTGAATCTTTTACAGTTAGCCATATTTTCGGTTCGCCTTCCCTTCTTTCGGTTTCAAGACTATCCCAGCCGGGGAAAGGTACTTTTTCTTTCTTCTCAATTAATTTCTTTTCTTTTTCCTGCCTGATAGATTTAAGAGTTTTAAATTCATCTTTAAGATAATAGGTAAACAAAGCACCAAATGGGGGATTGGGAGCTGTGAATGTTTCAGAACCTTGTACTATTCCAAAATTATTTTGAATATACCACCATGCTTTTTTAGGCTGGAAAAGTATGGTTTGTTTGTTTAACTGGGCAGAAGAAAGGTTTCGCAAAGGTGAATAGTCATCTAGAATATAAATTCCCCGTCCGAATGAAGCGCATACAAGATCATTTTCTCGTCTTTGTATTGCAAGATCACGGAAGGCAATTGTTGGCACCCCACCTGCAAGCTTTATCCATTTACCGCCACCGTCAATTGTAAAGTAAACTCCGAATTCCGTAGCAGTAAATAAAAGTTTTGGATTAACATTATCCTGAACCAACCGCCAGACTAAAGTTTTTTCGGGGATATTTCCTTTAATTGATTCCCAGCTCTTGCCGCGGTCGGTGCTCTTTAATAAATAAGGATTAAGGTCACCAAACTTGTGATTATCAAGTGCAACATAAACAGTATTCGCATCAAACAGATCCGCTTTAATATCATTTACAAAAGCATTCTTTGGTACACCGGGCAAAGAACCAACTTCAATTCTTTTCCAGTTAGCTCCATCATCTTCTGTTACATTTATTAAACCGTCATCTGTTCCTGCATAAATTAATCCTTCCTGTAATGGAGATTCTGCAAGAGAAGTTATTGTGTTATAATTTGACATTGCATCGACATCCCATGGAGAATCCCAGCTCCAGTTATTATCCATTATTGGCAAGGAGAAACGCTCCTGGTGACGAGTAAGATCTTCGGAGATTGGTTTCCAGCTATCACCGCGGTTATCGGAACGCCAAACACGTTGCGATGCATAATATAAACGGGTAGGGGAGAAAGGGCTTACAAGAATCGGCGCATCCCAGTTGTAACGCTCATAAGGTTCTCCGGCTTCCTCTTGAGGGCGGATTAAAACAAATTCTCCGTTAGTTCTATCAACGCGGTATAAATAACCTTCCTGTGATTGTGCATAAACAATATTTGGATTATCTGGTTCTGTTGCCGGTTGATATCCGTCCCCGCCACATATTATAAACCAATCGGAGTTTTTAATTCCATAAGTATATTGAGTTCGGGATGGACCTCCTTGTGTATTGTTATCCTGCGTCCCTCCATAAATCATATAAAAAGGTTCGGAATCATCAACAGCAGCTTTATAAAATTGTGTTATCGGCAGGTTGTCGATAAACCGCCAGTTCTCTGCAAGATCAAAAGTTTCATAAAGACCACCGTCACATCCAACTAATAAATAATTCGGATCATCTTTTCGGAAAGCAATTGCGTGGTTATCTGAGTGTTTAAATTTTTCTTCCATTTGTTTAAATGTTTTTCCACCATCTTCTGAAATTTGTATGCGAATATCACAGAGATATATTCTGTCGAATTTAAATGGACTCGCATATAATTCCTGGTAATAATGAGGACCGGTAGCTCTTGAAACTGTATTAGAACGTTTTTCCCAGGAAACTCCGCGATCTTCTGATCGATAAATTCCTCCGGTTCTCCGTTCAAGTTCAACTGCGGCATAAATTACATCAGGATTTTGCGGAGAAATTGCCAAACCGATTTTACCCATATTAGATTTTGGTAATCCTTTAGTTAATTTTTCCCAGTTATTTCCGCCGTCTGTTGAGTTGTAAATTCCCGAACCCGGTCCACCACTAAGATACATTGCAATATTCCTGTTCCGCTGCCAGGTAGCTGCATATAATATATCAGGGTTTCGCGGATCAATAACTATATCTGTTGCACCGACCCATTCATCGTCACCCAAAACCTTTTTCCAGGTTTTTCCTCCATCAGTTGTTTTATAAACTCCTCGGTCGCCGCCTTTATTCCATAATGGTCCCTGCGCAGCAACCCAAACAATATTAGAACTATCGGGGTGAACAATTATTTTAGAAATGTGTTGAGATTCTTTTAATCCCATATTTTTCCAGCTTTCACCTCCATCAGAGCTTCGGTAAATTCCATCTCCATAACCGACGTGTCGCCCACCAACATTTTCTCCGGTTCCTACCCAGACAATTAAAGGATTTTTAGGATCAAGAGTAACACAGCCAATTGAGTAAGATTTTTCACCATCAAAAATAGGTTTCCATGTTATGCCGGCATTTGTTGTCTTCCATATTCCTCCCGAACCGACTGCTACA
>CAZUOC010000205.1:0-4889 GCA_964622335.1 uncultured Ignavibacteriaceae bacterium | reverse complement strand
TGGTCTGCCAAAGGCTGCCGAGGTAACTCTGGAAATCTTTGATATTACCGGTCAAAAAATCCAAACCCTGGTCTATGCCAGACAGCAAGCCGGATATCACAGCATTACCTGGAATGCCCGGAACCTGAGTAGTGGAGTATATATATATCAACTTTCATACTCAGATAAGTTATTATCTAAGAAAATGTTGTTAATTAAGTAAAGAATCTATATTCAAAAGAGAATAATTAGATGCGAGATGTTATTAATTGAATGATCCTGATTTAAATCTCTTTAAAGTCTCTTAATGGATAATGTTATAAGAAACTCAATTTATCAATTATTCTTAATTCTAATATTTTTAACAGAAGGTGTTCCAGCACAATATTATGCTGATATTATAGTTGATGCACAGGGCAGCGGAGATTATAAAACAATAACAGAAGCAATCAATGCTTTGCCAATGTATCAATATCAGCGTGCAGTTATTTTTATAAAAAACGGAATTTATGAAGAACACATCAGGATTGATCAAAATTATGTGACGCTACGTGGAGAATCGAGAGACAGTACAATAATTCGTTACAATCTACCAAGGGAGGAATGGAATAATAACAAAGATTGGATTGGTCCGGGAGTGGTAAATCTGGAAGGGGATGATATTATTTTAGATAACCTGACAATTGAAAACAGCCAACCGGAAATCGGACCTCATGCTTTTGCAGTATACGGACTTAATCCAAACCGAACGATTATCATAAACTGTAATGTTCTAAGTAAAGGTGGTGACACGGTTTCTTTATGGAATTACAAAGAAGGCATGTACTATCATGCTAATTGTTATTTTCAGGGTGCAGTTGATTTTGTATGTCCGCGCGGTTGGTGTTTTATCAGGAACTCACTGTTTTATGAAGTGAAAGAAACTGCTACACTTTGGCATGCCGGCAATTATAATCCTGATCAAAAATTTGTTTTGCGAAATTGCAGCTTCGACGGAGTAAAGAATTTTGAATTGGGACGTCACCATTATCAGGCTCAGTTCTTTTTGCTTGATTGTTCCTTCTCTGAAAATATGAAGAACAAACCTATCTATAAAGTTTACGATAAAGATTCCGATCATAATAATCCGTTTTATGCAGGTGAAAGAGATTATTACTTCAATTGCAGTAAAAAGGGCGAACAATATGAATGGTACAAAAACAATCTTGACCAGGCTGCAAATCAACCAACTCCGGATAAAATAACTCCGAAATGGACATTTGAAGGAAAATGGAATCCGGAAGCAAGCGATCCGATCTATATCAAAAGTTATGAGATAAACGGCGACACTGTAGTTTTCACTTTTAGTGAAATTGTAACAGTTAGAGGAGAACCTGTTATTGAAACGACATCAGGGAAGCGCTTAAAAATTGTGGAGCAACGGTATAATGATATAAACAAACTCTCCTTTAGTGCAGACAACAGCATAATAGAATCAGATATAGAAAATAATTTGATTTTAAAATCTGGAGATATTATTGCATCTATTGCTTATACTAAGGATAGATCAATCGGAAAATCTTTTAGTATTCACAAAGAGAATTAAGACTAAAAAAGCTGATTCCTTTTATAAGAAATTTAATAAGTAACATATCAATACAATATACTATGAGTAATATCTATGAAAATGAAGTATTTATTTTTAATAATCTTTAGTGTTTTAGTTGTAATTGTTTGCCAGTCAAAATGTAAAGCAGGAGACAAAAGTTCTGTTCTGAGAAAATCTTTTTCTTCAGAAACAAATTATTCCACAACTCCCTGGTCGGTAAGAATGGTTGAATCTCAAATGTCTAAAAGTTCAACTTATACAACCTCATGGGGATATGTTGAAGGAACTTTTTTAAAAAGTGTTGAGACGTTGTGGAGAACGACGAACGACAATAAATATTTTCAATACATCAAAAATTCTTTAGACGCAGGATTCAAGTCGGACGGTGGATTAAAGAGCTATAACTATTCGGATTTTTCAGTTGATGAAATTTGCGAGGGTAGAATTATTCTTCTCATGTACAAAGAAGGGCTCAATGAAACCAAATATCAAAACGCTTTAGATACACTCAGGAGCCAATTGCAACACCAACCGAGAACTTACGACGGCGGTTTTTGGCACAGGAATAATAGTTCAGGTCAATACCCTCATCAAATGTGGTTAGACGGCGTTTACATGGCAAACCCGTTTTACGCTGAATATGGATTGTTGTTTAACGAACCTGAAGATTTTGACGATGTTCTCACGCAAATAACTGTTATGGAAAAGCATGCCAGGGATACACTAACAGGTTTGCTTTATCATGGATGGGATGAACTTAAAACTCAATCGTGGGCTGATCCCGTTACAGGATGTTCGCCCTCATTTTGGGGAAGAGCCGACGGATGGTACGCAATGGCAGTAGTAGACATCCTGGATTATCTGCCTCAGGAATATACCGGAAGAGATACTGCAATTGCAATTATTCAGCGATTGGCAGAAGCGTTAAAGCAAGTTCAGGATCCGGCTTCTGGTGTGTGGCGGCAGGTTTTGGATCAGGGCGACCGCGAAGGAAATTATTTGGAATCGTCTTGCTCATGCATGTTTGTTTATGCTTTGGCGAAATCAATTCGGGAAGGTTATATCGATAATAGTTATTGGGATGTTGTTAAAAAAGGATATGCCGGAATATTGAATGAATTTATTTCAATTAATAGTGATAGCACAATTGATCTCAATCAAATTTGCAGAACAGCAGGCTTGGGATTCGGTAGAGACGGGACCTTTGATTATTATGCAAATCAAACCGATATAGTGTCTAACGATGGCAAAGCAACCGGACCGTTTGTGCTTGCAAGTTTAGAAGTTGAGGAAGCTGGTCTGGTCGTTCCACTGCTTGGTTTTTCTGTAAACGTATCTTCAGAAGATAATGCAACTTTAACCTGGAAAGACAGATCATATAACGCAGATTATTTTGTTATCGAGAGAAAAAAAGAAGACGAAAACAATTTTACCCAGATTGCAGAATTATCGAAAGGGACAGAATCGTTTACTGATACAACAATAACAACATCCGGTAAGTATTATTACAGGGCAAAGGTTGTTTCAGATACTTCATCTTCCGATTATACCGGGATTGATTCGGCAACCGTTACTGTTACTTCGGTAGAAGAAGATGAAGGAAGTAATTTGGATTACCGGCTTTACCAGAATTATCCCAATCCTTTTAATCCTGATACCACAATTAGGTTCTCTGTTCCAAGAAATAGTCATATTAAACTACAACTGTATGATATCCTGGGTGAGGAAATTAAAGTATTGCTCGATGAGCAAAAACAAGCCGGAACATATGAAGTAAATTTTGACGGAAGCAATTACCCATCAGGAAATTATATAGTTACTTTATCTGCCGGAAATTTTAGAAATGTTTTAAAGATTACACTTCTTAAATAACAAATAACTTATTTCATCTCTATAATCTTAGTAAAGAAATCCTATATATAAAGTGGCAGACAAGAAATGCTTGAAAATATTATAAATTCGTGTTTACCTTATTAAGTCGGTAGAATTAGACATCTTAGAAATATCAATTTCCCGGAAGCTCTTTTAAAACCATGAAATAATGTTAACAAAATGGAGTTCAAATGAAAAAAATATTTCTGGTTAACCTGTTATTTACATTAGTCTTTTCAACTGGTGTATTTGCACAGAATGCAGCTTCGGCCCTATGGCCTCTAACAGACCCTGATTTAAATGGAACAGGATTAAACCCGGTTATCAGTGGTGGCGTTAAAGCGGATGAAGAATTGCTTGTTAATACAGAAATAAATCATTACACAGGTCCGAATAACAGTCAGCGTGTGAGAATAGCAGGAAATGAATGGCCTGCAAATCAGACAACTCAAATTGATACCGTTTATATTCAGTTCGAAGCAGCACCCAAATCCGGGGGTACTTTTAATGTTGACTCCATTTCGCTTGGAATAGTAGGTGTAAGTATAAATACTATGAAAGCTAATATTTATTATTCAACTGATCCCGATTTTAACACTCCAACACAAATAAATTATTCAACAGGTGATGTAAATAATTATCTTGGCAGGGATTCACTTCAATATGTTGGTACTTCATTAAATGCAGTTGTAAATTCCGGCGAAAGTATTTATTTAAGGGTATATCCCTGGGTAGATAATGATCCCGCAGTTAGAACTGGTAAATATCTTGCAATTCAGAATGTATTAATTTCTGGTAATGCAGTAGGTGTTACGGCAGATCCACCAACGGTTACAACTAATCAAATATCTAATATTTCTACAACATTTGCTACAAGTGGTGGTAATATACCATCCGATGGCGGTTCGGTAGTTACAGCAAGAGGGGTTGTCTGGGATACAACGAGTAGCCCGACTATTGATGACAATAAAACAATGGATGGAACCGGATCAGGAGCTTTTTTTAGTCAGGTTACAGACTTAACACCCGGGACTACATATTTTTTAAGAGCTTATGCTACAAATGATGTAGGAATTTCATATGGAGAAGAATTTTCTTTTGTTACGCTCGATTCTATAGATGTTCCGAAAGTACAAACTGCTACTGCATCAAATATATTAGTTAGGTCTGCAGAAAGTGGTGGAACCGTTCTTCTATGGGGTGGTGATACATTTACAGTAAGAGGAGTTGTCTGGAATACAATAGGCAATCCAACAATATCGGATAGTAAAACTGAAAATGGAAGTGGGTTAGGTTTATTTTCGAGTATTTTATACCCATTGGAAGCGAATACGACCTACTATGTAAGAGCTTATGCAACAAATAGTAAAGGGACAGGATACGGAGAAGTAAATACTTTTACTACTCAAATTCCTGCACCTGCCGTCGAAAAAATTGTTGCAAAGGATGG
>CAZUOC010000204.1:0-4896 GCA_964622335.1 uncultured Ignavibacteriaceae bacterium | reverse complement strand
GTATTGTACGGTTTTAGTGGCCCCTTTTGTGTCCCATTTTAGCTGACGGTCTACACAAATGAATAACCAAAGAGTGCATGCTTATAATGCCCCTATACTACAACCTTATCCATATGTGGTTACAGAAGAAGCTGGCAAAGAGACCTACATTCGAAAATTCGAGGAAATCAAAGATACAGAACTTACAGCAGCATGAGAAGGAAATATATATGAAACAGAAAAAGAGATCATCAAGTTTAGTAGAAAGATACAATAATTTCATAAGTCAAATCGATATTGATGAGCTTCGCCTTGTATCAGCCCAAGTGAATGTACTTGACTACTCCTATTTCCCATCTTCAGCTGATGTTAGATGGAGAACAAAAGCATCATACGAGAACGAAGAAGAACAATCTTGTGTTTCTCACCGATATAATGCGACGATTCGAGATGAGTTAAATAATGAAGTGAAAGCAAAAATATCTGTTACTTTCTACATAGTGTATTCTACAAAAATACCCATGACTGATGACCTATTCGAAATATTCAAAGAACGTAATCTTCCTGTAAACACATGGCCATACTTTCGTGAGTTCGTTCATAACATTACTGCGCGGCTTGGTTGGCCTCCTTATATTGCTCCGACGTATGTCGCTTAGCTTCGTGAGGTAAAATGACAAAGACGAGAAGCGGTCTATATGTTCATGTAACTTGGTTAGCTAAAATAATGAGTGGAGACACCACCTGTCAATGGTCTACTTGGTTCAAGGCTCATTATGACTACACACGTAAATCATCAGGCTTTGACCTTCCCGCTTGGCTCGCTGACCATACTCGTTTCGCAGATGAAATAGCTAGAGAACGCTTAGCACTTGGTGAAAAATGCTTCAGGGAAAGTCAAAATAACGTGCGTGTCAAACGTAAAAGTGGCTTGGTAGTATCTGGAAGGCCTGATTTGGTTACTATAGATAATAAAGATCACTATAAAGTCTATGATGTAAAAACGGGTTCTCAAAGACAGAGTGATGTAATACAATTGATGCTTTATATACTCTTGTTGCCTATGTGCCCTCAGTGTAGTGGACGAGTTCTTGATGGATGTTTGATTTACGAGTCCGGCGAGAGAATAGAAATTCCAAGTAGTGCAATTGATACTAAATTTAAAGATAATGTTACTTATTTTTTAGGATTGCTTGAATCCAGTGAAGAACCTCCGAAGGTTCCCCATCCTTATGAATGCAGATTCTGTGATATAGGAATCCAAGACTGCCCCGATAGGATGGAATTTAAGGAATCAAATGAGGAACCACCTGAGTTAACACTATAGCAGAATACTATTCGATGATTTCAATCCAAAATAAAGTTGTAAATGAATCATCGAATTTATAGAAAATCCTAAATCGAGGAATCCCCGAAAAGGCATCAGTTTTGATAATGTGTATTTCTTCGCCTGTAGGGTTAGTATATGCTACAGGAAAAACCTCTGGACGAATAGATAGAGCCCAATAGATTCCTCTCGTAATCTCGTCGAAACGTCGGACATTAGGATATATAAGGTTACGTTGGGCTTCGTAGTCCTTATGTTCTACGATTGTACGAGCATTAATCCAGCCATCCAAAGTCGTGTACTAACTCCTTAGCTCTTTCGCAGTCATCCTCTGTTAATCCTTCATCAGAGATAAAGACTGATTCATAAGGGATATCTCCATTGTCATCCGCAATTCTCCATCCTGCTAGGCGATGAGTATACCTACTAATGTCAGCGGCGTTAATTCCCCATAATTTTTGAATTATATCATCCACCATAGCAATTTCTCTGGCTGCGAATAGATCTAAATTGGCCTCACGGGTATTAGCTATCCGATCCTGGGGATATCCGTGATATGTAGATTTTACCTGGCAAATATCACCAGAATTCAAAAGTTCTTCTCTAGTTGGTACCAATTGTCGTGGAGCAGGTCCCTGAGGAAGCCTAAAATAGTTCGCACCTGTAATGGGAATACCAGTGTCAGCATAGGCATAAAAGTCAGAAAAGTAGAGGATTTTGTTTAGTTTTATGGCACCGAATGTAGGGTCATCAACACATTTCTGGGCAATGTATATTATTAGCTCTTTAAATTTCTCGGGTTGAAATTCTGGCATTTCCCATTCCTGTTTTAGATAAAAATTATTACTCTTCGAAACCATTTGCTAAATTCTCCTCCACCCTTAGTGGGAAGGAGAACTTGACAAAACTCCACCAAGGATGTATCCTTATATTCGAATGAGCTAGAATATTAAGGACATATCCTTAGTGCAAATACACCAAAAGGCCGCTTTACCGAGCGGTTTTTGGTTTTATTCAGTTGTGTGTGTCTCTTCTATATAGATTATATTTGGATTATTCTTTATTGTCAATTAAATGTATTTAACACAATTCCTTGGATTTTCAGGATAAGCAAGTGCATTCGCCTGCATGACAATCAAAGGAATGAAACGAGGTTTTAATAAAGGTAGCCATGCTTTCTGGAGTTGTCGGAACAAAAGAAAGCTACACCGAATGGCTTGAGAAGAATCGATATTTTAACGAATAAAGTAATATAATTCTTGTGAAATAATTGAGAACTCCTCATGACGAGGGGCTTTTTATTCTAGAAGGCTTTTTATGAACTTGTATACTCCCCAGATGGCAGTACCAATTAATTCACCTACAAGAGTTGAGACGATCATTTCGGGAAGTAAAGCGATCATGTCCTCACTTGCCTTCGCGCTAGCAGCTTCGGCAACTGTTGGATCATCGATATTGAATACTACCTGCAATATGAACCTAATTAGGATTACCACGATAGGTGCAATTGCCAGGAATGCTAGGAATTTCTGAACTAGATTTGCTTCATCTCTGCCGATGACCTCTGTAATTAGGATAAGTCCGAGTGTAGTAATTATAGCCATAGCGGCCATCTGGGTTACATCTAACTCCACGATTACCTCCTTCAATGAGTATAATTATATCATACAGGATTAAAATGCCTAACACGCCTACGCGGGTATGCAGGTACCCGGGGTGTCCTAGGATGACCAGACACAAGAGTGGATATTGTCGAGAGTATTTGCAGCTAACTAGGAAGCGCTTATAAGAAGGATCGAGGAATGTCGACATAGTGGGAATACAACGCCAGGTAGAGGAAGTACTGCAACCAATATCTTCTCGAGAATCGTTCTTGCATATTGGGTGAAAAGAAAGAACCACCGGGGGTCGCATGCACGTGATATTAAAGTATCTGGTTGGAAAGCGGACCCGTGAAAAGAACGTGAATTTTCACGATTTTGGAAAGTCCTTATCTTTATCCAAGGTTCATCGGAGTACCTCGTAAATCTCGTTTTTAATTATCGGTTCTGCTGTTCTTCGAGCCAATCATTCATATCAGTGTCAACAATGTTCCCATGGTAGCTTTGACGAGTAGAATTCCATTCAAGCAAACCTTGATTATGTTTATTTAAGTTAAGGTAGAGATCTGAAGATACAAATAATTCTCGATCCCACCAGCTGTTATTCCCGTATTCTGACAGTGAAGCAGCTTCATTAACTACATCGCCCATCCAGATTACATCATTAATTTCGCTACCTCTATGACCTGCTTTAATCATTAACGCACGCCCCCAGGACAGTCCAATACCAATCTCAACTGGATCGATACTTTTACCCGAAAGTTTCCAGTTAAGGATATCAATCATTGAACTAATCTCAGCAGTGACAGAAAAAGCAAGATCGATATCTCGTTTTTCAGGTGTGTCGAAGATTCCCCAGACGCCATCACCCTGTATCGTGACTTCACACACTTTCAGATGGTCTCGCATCACAGCAACTAATTCTGAAAGATAACTCCGGTAAATTCTTGCCAGTGTAGGACGTTTATATTTGTCGGTTAGTTTACTTGAATCTCTCATATCTACAAACATAGCAGTACAATTGACGTAGAATCCGTTTGTGAAAGTGAGTTTATCCCGAGAAGGTATTGTATCTTTTTCCTCGTAATTAATATCAGGAGTATCAAGAATCTCCTGAATTCTTTTCGCACTTACTTTGTAGTCATAATTAGCATAGGAAGCATTCATATATTACCTCCAAAGAAAGGTGATGAGCAGGAATATCGCCCAAAAAGCCAGACCTGATAATGTAAGTCTTATTGACCAGGAAACCCATTTGAATTTGGCATTGGCAATTGATGAATTGGTATAAATCTGTTCCGCCAAGGTGTCGTTAACGGATTTTTCGGCAGAAAAACTTGTTTCTAAAGATTTGGTATAGGCTTCTGGAGTCTTGAAAGTGGATACTATGTCCTTGAAATAAATCAGTGATTTACTTCCCTGGTTATCAAGACGAGGAACAAGGCAGAAGAAAGTGCAGAAGAGCGCGACGATAATATTCACGATACCTAGGATGAACAGGACCATCGATACTGCATGTAGTTCTTCAGTCATGAAATCCTTCAGAAAAGTAAGTGCCAAGCCGATTAGCACTCCCTGGATACCCAAGAGGGCAACACCTTTTCCATCGGAATACCTGACCCATTCATTGATCTGCGTAATAGTTGACCAGAGTCTCTCTTCCATTTCGATATCTCCTATAAATGATATTCTCAAAGAGTGGTGACTCGTTTATGATATAACCTTAATGAAAGTGTGTAAAGGCTTATATACAAATAGAACAGATCTAGAAAAGGAGAGGGGGTCATCTTAGGCTTCGGCCCCCTCTTTGTAGATTTCTTGAGTGCCTTAACTCCTACTGAAATTTAGGATTGCTGATATAACAGCCAGGATTATAGCTGCTGTTATGAGGATTTCAGCGTTTTGAACAATCAACCATGCAGCGCCGATCGATAAGATAATTTTCATCCTTGATTAACCCCCAGCCTAAATAAGGTTAGGTTAATTAAT
>CAZUOC010000203.1:0-4903 GCA_964622335.1 uncultured Ignavibacteriaceae bacterium | reverse complement strand
CAACCTGCAGATTGCGGAAAACGTCCGTCCACAAAAACCATATCGTTATTAAAGCGGTGTTGTGGAACATCCGAACCATGACGATGACGACGCCACCAGCTATCCGGTTTTGCCGGGAAAAGATGATCCCATTTAGTAACCCACAATCCATTTTCCTGCTGTTTCCAATTCTTAGCAATATAGGTTCCCTTTAATACCGGTTGTTCATCGGCAAATGGTTGAATTGTAATTCCCTGGTTAAATACTAAATTGCCAGTACGATACGTTCCTCCTCTCATTATAATTGCATCACCTGTTTTTACTCGTTCTATTGCAGCTTCTATCGTAGTCGGATTGGAAAGCTCTTCACCGGATTGCTCTACTTTTCCGTTAGGGGAAACATAATAAGTTTTTCCCGGGACAGTTGGTAAATTATAAGTTAGCTGAATGGGTCCGTAGGGACCGCCGGATGGTTGAGCATTTAGGGGAATTGAACTTAGAATGATTAATAAAATAATTGACGAAATAAAATTTAATGCTTCTCTTTTTGAAGAGGATAACATAATTCTTCTCCTTTCAGGAAATGAATAAAACCAAGATAACAGAACTTGATAAGCAGCGAGTTCCTGTATTTACATTTATAAATTTAGTAAAAATTTTCTTAAGCATAATTTTTTTTGTAGGATAGGTATAAACTGTTACGGTAGAATATTAAGCTTACCACTTAATTAGCCTTACTCCTTTTGAGGAAATAAGAAGGCGAATGTTATGGGCGTTTCACTTTACAAACAATGCTTATAGATATTCGTTCTGTTATAAAATCTAACTCTTAATGATCTATTTATCTTATTTCAGTAACAACATTTTTTTACTTTGCACAAAATCTCCAGCCTTTATTCTATATATGTATAAACCACTTGCAACAGTTTGACCGTACTGATTCGTTCCATCCCACAGTATTTGATGATCACCTGCATTATATAAGTCGTCGGTAAGTTCGTTTACTTCGCGACCAAGAATATCATACACTATTATTGTAACATGTTCAGTCTGAGGGATTTGGAAGCGTATAGTTGTTGCCGGGTTGAACGGATTCGGATAATTATTCATAAGCTGGTATGTCAGCGTATGATTAACATTATTATCATCAACTGAAGTCACCGGATTTCCCGAAGTTTTAATCCTCACCGGGTAGCGGCGCATATAAGACTTTCCGTTGGATGTCCAGTGAAGTTCCGGGTAATAAGCAAGTAGCGTATTCACGGGATGAGGCTGAAGCGTCTCGAGTTTTAATTCTATTGTAGCTTTACTTGAGATCGTAAATGAAATGCTGTCTGAATTAACCGGTGCAAACATTGACGTTGTTGGGAATTTAACATAAATATTATTAGCCAGGTTCCTTCCAATGTTTGAATATTCAAGATTGAAGGTTAATGTGTCACCTGTTGTGAATGGGAAATCGTCAGAATTTTGCATATAGTAATTACTCATCCATACACGGCTATCAGGTGCGATGTCGTCCTGAGTATTTCCAAAGAAGAATGCAGGTGCAGCAGTATATGTGGTTTTATTTCCCTTCTTATCTTCCATTCGTAAAATAACATCAATAAACTCATGAGGCAGATCGTTTGGAATGTGTACAATATATTCACGTTTCTCCTGGACAGTTTCCAGGTCGAGCATTATTTCTTCACCTGAAGGAGGAACCGCATAAACAGTTAAATTATCTAAATCGGAAGCAGAATCATAAACGTGAATCCTGATTGTTCCATCCTGTGAGGGAGTTACCTGTTGAGCCATTTTTTCATTCGCAAGTACCATAAAATTATCTAAGATTGGAGGAGTACTGAGCTTCTTTACATATCCGGAGTTATTATACACATCTAAATTTTGCAGGCTGATTTCATACTCAACATTCGAAAATCCCGTTTGACCAAGTAGCGAATATGGAACTGTTGTTCCTCTTAACAGGATTGTATTTGTTGTTAACGGCAGATCATAACCGAAATCAGCAAAGAGGTAAAAAGGGATATCAACTCCATTATTAAAAATTGTGAAATTCATTAATTGTTCAAGTCCAGCAATTTCATACTGAATGCGGCTTATTCCTGATGACGAAACAACCCCGCCTGCATTATAGTCGATCGAGCCATTTTTATTTTCAAAAAGTAAACGTTTAATACCTGAGATATCAATTATATTAAAAGCTTGATTTGTGGGAAGCAATACATCCTCATCAGGCGCAAAAAACAAAGTGTCGTTTACCGATAACCTGCGTTTAACGAGATATTTTTCGTTAACCCGCCAGTCACGTTCAAACTGAATAATCTTATCATTTTGATCTATAATAAAATCATTCATAAAAAGATCCTGCATCTGATTTTGTTTTACTAATGTCCGGTCTAACTCAAACTCAATTGGATTTAAAAAATCCGCACCAAAATATTTTTTTTCAGAAGCAATAGCTTCTTTATTAACTGTAACTTTTGCATTTATGTTAATCGGAGCGTACACATATTGTTTATCAAGCATTCCTTCATTATTTAATTGATCATTATTAAATTCAAAGAACACTATAGCAACAAATTGTTTTTGATCAAGTACTATCCTCTCATCCGGTTCCTTAAACCGGATGTTGTAAGAAGCAAGATTTTCAGGACCGCTTGGAATAATTAAATCGCTTTCTGACTGTACCCCCTTATATATTATTTGTGATAATGCAAAAACTTCATCATCTTGTCTATAATAATCTGCCTGCTTTAGTGTACAGAATGTGTCTATACTGGAAATCCAGACATAGGGAAAGCGGCGTACTGTATAATTAAATGATTTTGTGCCTTGGGGGGATCTTTTATTCCATGACAGCGATATCAGGCTTGAATATTTTATTTTATCATCTTCACCTAGCAGTTCATTATTTCTATTATAATACGGACCTGCAAAACAGGCAAACGTAGCTTCGTTGTGTTCAATTTGTACATACGAAAGACCATTAATATCAATATCCTGTCTTTCCACGATATAAAAATCAGGACTTGCGTCATTACTTTCCTTGTAAAAAGAACATAAAATATTATACTTGCCTGCCATATTTTTCAATGTATATTTTGTTTGACCAGGATTTGTCTCCAAAAAAGTAGAATATAAATCATTTGGAGCAGGCTCCCACAAAAGAACAGTAGTGGGAGGAATATCAAATTCAACTACTAAAACATTTGATTTAATAAAACCGAATGGCAGCGTGATTGTATCTTCAGATGTAGTGCATAATAATTTTCCGTAGTAAGCGTATGGTGGATTGTTCATAATCGGTACTGAAGCAGGTACTACTATTTCTGCAGTAACATTAACTTCAGATTGTGCAGGAATGTCTACGGTAGATTGACTGAGTATTAATTGTACATTAGCCGGGAGATTATCCATCCTGGATAAAGAATATGTTTTTTCTTCATTGCTTAAATTCTGAATTGTAAATGATACCGTATCACGCCATTCGTTCAGTGCCAAATCAACAAGTCCAAAACTCAATACTCCAGGTTCAACAATAGCATCTGTCTGCGAAGCATTCCAGCAATCAACACACCCGTTCCCTTGTTGGTACGGGTTGTAATTCTCAACCTTCAATGGTTGTGTCGAGTTAACCAACGCCCATTTTATTTGGTTTGGCGTCCAGTCAGGATGTTGCTGCATTAATAAAGCGGCTGCACCTGCAACATGCGGTGTCGCCATAGATGTCCCGGAGTATTCCACCGTTTTGTTTCCCGGAACAGATGATTTTATATTAACTCCCGGTGCAATTATTTCAGGCTTTATTTGCAAATGAACCGGGTCAGGTCCTTTGGAGCTGAAACTTGCCATATTGAATTGTCCGTCACAGGCACCTACCGTTAATGCGGATTTTGCCGTGCCTGGAGAACCGACACTTTCATACGATGAGGAAAATGGACTTTCGTAACCACTATTGCCTGCAGCTATAACGCTCAAAATACCCGCCTGGGTTGCATTATTAACAGCATCGTCCAGCGGATTATCGGCGCTTGCTGGACCACCAAGGCTCATATTAATAATATCTACAGCGTCATCGGTTGCGGGGTTGCTATCGGGATCCAAACAGTATTCAATTCCGGCAATGACATCGTCAAAGTTTCCTGCCCCGTTTTCATTTAATACTTTGACGGCTATAAACGATACATCTGGTGCTACGCCCTGAAGAGAATCGCTGTTCGCTCCAACAATTCCTGCCACATGTGTTCCGTGACTGTTATCGTCCATAGGATCAGCGTCATTATTATAAAAGTCATATCCACCGACCACGCGGAAGCCTGTCCCAAACCCACCTCCAAGTGCAGGATGTAAATAGTCAATTCCTGTATCAATTATACCAACAAGAATACCTTCACCAGTAATGCCTAATTCATTATGAACCTTATCAGCTCTTATCTGTGCTACACTCGAATCGAGATAGGCTTTTACGGCAGTATTCTCATGTATTGATTTTACCATTGGCAATGACTGAATGTGATTCATAATTCTGCGTGTGCATTTTAATGAAACGCCGTTTATTGCATTATAAAAATCACGATGTATTTTGTAGGTTTGCTGAGTTGAAATTGTATTATTAAGTGAAGAAGTAAATTTCTCCAGATCAGATTTAAACTTTATATGTTCGTCATTCAAATCCGAGGCTTTTCTTATACTGTTCGATTTTCGCAAACTGAGCGGTGGAGTTTTAAAGGTGACAATTATGTCTATAATTTCATTTTGATCAAACATATTGAATCCTTAATTGTATATCTAAAAGAAATAGTGAAACAAAATTCAAAATCGTCTAAAAAAACCGGGAACGGTTATGAGGTGTATTATAGGAATTTAAAAGCTGCATTTAATAAAGCTATGGACTGGAAGTACGTAAATGAAAATCATT
>CAZUOC010000202.1:0-4922 GCA_964622335.1 uncultured Ignavibacteriaceae bacterium | reverse complement strand
ACTTCTGAAATTGCTTTGACAATATTCTGTGTGCTTTTTATTCTGCTATCCGTAATTGTCTTTTTGTATTTCTTACTCCATCTCCTGTTAAATAAATTAGCTCCTGCAAGGTGAATTACTGCATAGGAATCATTGACGTATTCCTTCCACTCTTCAGGTTTGTTGTAGTCCCATTTTACATACAGGCTTGCATTTGGCATTTTAGCTTTAGCATCCTGGACATTCCTCGTAAATACAACTACTTCTTCACCCCTTCTAATTAATTCTGAGGAAATGTGTTTCCCGATTAAACCTGTTGCGCCTGTTATAATTATTTTCTTTGACATAACTATGTAAGACCTGATTAAAAATCAGAATTACAACTCTCCTAATATAAAACATGTCACTAAAATTAATATATGTAACACTAAGTAATTGGGTCATTTATTAAACATTTACTTATCGATGGAGGTATTATGAAAGTTATTAACAATCTTTTCTTAACTCTCACAACAGTTTTTCTGTTAGTTTTCTCAAGTACAATTTTTTCACAGGTGCATACCTATACAAATATTCCTTTAGGCGGGGATCAGGAAAATCCCTCAACAGGCTCTTCCGGAACAGGTACATTCAACGGTACTTATGACGAAACTACAATGGAGTTTATTTTTACAGTTGATTTTAGCGGTTTGGCGGGAACAACAACAGCCTCGCATTTTCATGGTCCTGCTCTTCCCGATTCTAATGCTGGTGTCCAGATAGGACTAAGTGGTTTTCCTACAGGTGTAACGAGCGGTTCACTTACTGATACAGTTACATTGAGTGAAGCACAGGAAGCTGACTTAATTGCCGGGTTATGGTACATCAATATTCATACAAGTGCTTTTGGTGGAGGAGAAATAAGGGGTCAGTTACTTGAGTCAGGTGGGATTCATTATTTTACTCATCTACCTCTAAGTGGAGACCAGGAAAATCCGTCTACAGGTTCACCTGCAACCGGAACTTTTACCGGGCGTTACAACGAAGCTACGATGGAGCTTATTTTCACAGTTGATTTTAGTGGCGTAACAGGAACGACAACAGCATCACACTTCCATGGTCCTGCTGATGCTGGTTCAGATGCCGGAGTACAAATTGGCTTAAGCGGTTTTCCTACTGGCGTAACCAGCGGTTCATTTTCAGATACGGTAACTCTTAGTGGGGCTCAGGAAACTGATTTACTTGCAGAGAAATGGTATATCAATATACACACAAGTGCATTTGGCGGAGGAGAAATAAGGGGACAATTATATGAAACGAAACCTCTCCCTGTTGAATTAACTTCCTTTATGGCTTCAACAAATGGTAATAATGTTTTGTTAAAATGGACGACGGCAACTGAGCTGAATAATTTAGGATTTGAAGTTCACCGCTCCAATAATAAACGAGACTGGAATACTCTGGATTTTATTAATGGAAAAGGGACTACATCTGAACTTAATAACTATGCTTTTGAGGACAGGAATGTTACATCAGGAAGATATTTTTACAGGTTAAAGCAAGTTGATAATAACGGTACTTTCGAATATAGTAACTTAATAGAAGTCGTTGTCGGGAGTATTCCAACAGGGTTTGTCCTCGAACAGAATTATCCAAATCCGTTTAATCCTAGCACAATAATAAAATTTGGTTTTGATAAAATAACAAAAGCATCACTTAAGATTTATGATGTGCTTGGTAATGAAGTTGCAACCCTATTTAATGGAGCGGCTGAGGGAGGAAGGATATACGAATTAACTTTTAATGCCTCACGTCTTTCAAGCGGAGTTTATTACTATCAACTTACTGGAAATGACAAAACAGAAATAAAAAAGATGATGCTCTTAAAATAAGTTTATGCGAGCCAGCCGGAGATGTGTTTTCTTTCGGCTGGCTTATTTCTAATTTCAAAATAAACTTCCTTAAATAAATCATAGAACATGTTTAAGAGTAATCCTTATGAAAAAAATTTCTTTCATAATCTTTTACATAATTGTTTCGTTTACTATTCTTTTTGCTATAGAACTCAACCAGTGGGATAATTTTCAGGATAACACTACTCAGGGATGGCAAACGGGATCCTCCAACCCACATCCTCCTGTAGTCGTTGCTAATGGTGGACCTGAGGGTGCCGGAGACGCCTATCTTTTACTTACTTCTAACGGTTCATTTGCCGGAAGTAAATTGGTGGTTTTCAATAATAAGCAGTGGACGGGAGATTATATTAACGTAGGCGTTAAATTTATTAGTATGTATATGAATAATTTTGGAACAACCGACTTAAAGGTGCGTATCTCTCTTAGCGGTCCGGGAGGTAATTTCTGGTCGGTAAATCCGGTCTCAGTTCCGCAGGGAAGCGGGTGGGTTTTAGCTAAGTTTTCAGTGCAAGCCGCCGACCTTACAGGTTCCGGCAATATTTCGTCAACATTACAGGGAGTTACAGGTCTAAGGATTCTTCATAGCGTAAACGGAGGATACCAAGGAGATGCTGTAACAGCTCAACTCGGTATAGATGATATAACAGCTTCGGAACAACCGTTGCCTGTTGAATTTATTTCTTTTAGTTCTTTTACTGATGGCAATACTGTTAACCTTTTATGGGCAACGGCAACAGAAACAAATAATTTTGGTTTTGAGGTTCAAAGAAAGATCAAGAAAGATGCGGAATGGATATCAAGAGGTTTTATAAAAGGTATTGGTACTTCATCAGAAAAACATGGTTATAGTTTTATTGAACAAAATGTTCCCGAAGGGAATTATTATTACAGGCTAAAACAAGTCGATTACTCTGGAACTTTCAGTTATTCTAATATTATTGAAGTTCATGCCGGAGTTGGTCAATTTTATCTAAGCCAGAATTACCCTAATCCTTTTAATCCAGTTACTACCATTAAATATTCATTACCTCAAACAGGTTATACTACATTAAAAATTTATAATACTGTTGGAAAGGAAATAGCAACTCTTGTAAATAATGTTAAAGAAACCGGTACACACGAAGCTAAGTTTGATGCATCATTTCTCAGCAGTGGTGTATATTACTACAGGCTTCAATCAGGGAGCCTTTCTGTTACGAATAAAATGATTCTAATCAAGTAGTTTTTATCTTATTTCTTCAAAAGAAATCAGCCTTTCCTGGCATAAAAAAGCTGAGAAATATTGCCTGTAAATAGATTTTTGTAATAATCTAAATTCGCAGGTTGAGTTCTGGGGATTTCTTTATTATATTCTTTTTGGTTCTGAGGTAAGTTGGGCCCCAAAATAAGAACCAGAAAATAAAAATTATGGGCAAAAAAAATGGAGGATGTTATGCGCACAATTATCTTATTTTTTATTCTTTTCTCTATAAATATTTTTCCTCAGTCATTGCTTGAGGAGAATTTTGATTATACCACTAATGATGTGCTTACAGATAATGGATGGATAGCATACAGTGGAGGTGCAATCGATCCTATAGTAGTAGAATCTTCGAGTCTGAACTATACTGACTACCCATCTTCTAACATTGGTGGAAGTGTTACTGTTGATGCAGTAGGAGAGGATGTTTATACATCTTTAAGTTCTGAACAAACTTCGGGTACTGTTTATGTTTCTTTATTGGTTAATGTTTCTAATGCGACTACAAGTTCCGGTGGCGATTATTTTTTTGGTCTTGGTTCGACCGGAGCCGGTACGTTAGGAGGTAGATTGTATATCAATAAGAGCGGGAGTAATTTTGCTTTTGGAATAAGCAAGACTACTGGTACAACTTCGTATACCGATTTTGTGTATTCATTTAGTACAACTTATCTAGTAATAATAAAGTATATCATTAATTCTGGGGCGTCTAATGATGATGTCGCATTATTTGTTCTTAACAGTAATATTCCAGGAACAGAGCCAACACCAACTATTTCTCAACCGACAGAAAGTTCATCAGATCCGTCCAGTATTTCGGTGGTTGCCATAAGGCAAAACAGCACTACTAATGTGGTTAATATAGATGGTATCCGTGTCGCTACATCCTGGTCTCAGGCACCTTTGCCTGTTGAATTAACATCTTTTACAGCTTTAACAAGTAATGATGAAATTCGTCTTAACTGGAAAACTTCCACTGAGGTAAATAGCTATGGCTTTAATGTTGAACGGGCTTCGTTACAGACTTCGCCCGGTCAAGATTCTTGGAAGAAAATCGGATTTGTTGAAGGTCATGGTAACAGTAATTCTGAAAAACAATACGATTTTATTGATAAAAATGTTTTATCCGGGAATAAGTATTTCTATCGTTTAAAAGAAATCAATACCAATGGGTCCTTCGAATATTCAGAAGTTGTCGAAGCAGATTTAAGCGTTCCTTTAGAATTTATTCTTTCTCAAAACTATCCTAACCCGTTTAATCCTACAACAAAAATAAAATATACAATCCCTGCCGCAGGGACAAGGAATGCCTTGTCCGCACAATTAAAAGTGTACGATATTCTCGGAAATGAAATTGCAACTCTTGTTAACGAAGAAAAACCTGCGGGAACATACGAAGTTGAGTTCGGTGCTAAGAACCTGCCGAGCGGCATGTATTTCTACAAACTCACCGTGGGAAATAATTCGCAAATCAAAAAAATGATATTGCTGAAATAAGCTATTACTTAGAGATGACATCTTTTCAGAAAGATGTCATCTCTATAAAGAAAAATAAATGTTATAGTTCAGCTATTTCGGGGACTTTTTATTAAAAAACAAATTTATCAAAATCAGATAAGTAAATAATTACTTTGTTTCGTTTATAACGTTGAAACGGATTTGAATTAAAAGTATATTATCACTTCTAAATCTTACTTTTTGAATGAAAACGAACAAAGTTTACATAGAAACCTATGGCTGCCAGATGAATCTCGCCGATACCGAGATCGTTCTTGGTATTCTTCAAAACTATGGCTACTCGATTACAA
>CAZUOC010000201.1:0-4938 GCA_964622335.1 uncultured Ignavibacteriaceae bacterium | reverse complement strand
ATAACGAATATTATTTATAACCCAATCGAAGTTTC
Source organism: uncultured Ignavibacteriaceae bacterium (assembly GCA_964622335.1). GTDB lineage: Bacteria > Bacteroidota > Ignavibacteria > Ignavibacteriales > Ignavibacteriaceae > RBG-16-34-14. The sequence continues at coordinate 4,903 of CAZUOC010000201.1, read as the reverse complement.
CTTTCACCCTGTACTTTTCATAACTTTCCTGAGATGCACCATCAGCCGAAATTACTAATTGATGTAAACCAGATTCAACAAGTTGTTCAAAAAATTCCGGTTTCTGCTTTATGCTGAAGTTTGTATGTGTTATCGTATAAATATTTCTTGATGCAGTTTCTTTTATTATGTTAAATATTTCGTGATGAAGAAGTGGTTCTCCCCAGTTAAAAAGAATTACAACTTTAATTGAAGACATTTTATCAAGAACCATTTTAAACGTATCGAAACTCATTTTACCTTTATCATAGTTCTGATTTTTTGAAGCACAAAGGGGGCAATCCAAATTGCAGATGTTTATCGGATCTATAATTGCAGCGCGTGGTAAACCGGGTGTAAGTGTGTTCGGGCTAAACCGGAATTTAAGCCAATCCCAAATTCTGTACTGATATTTAACGGGAATTCTTTGCCAAAATGCTAAATAGCCTTTGAATAAAATTGAATTCAAATCGATACTTTACTTAAAATTGTATTAGACATTTAAAATATAGTAAAATAATGAGAAGAATTTTCATCAATAATCTTTCTTAAAGAAACTGTTTACTCAAAATTTGTATGATTCAAAGGATAATTTTATTTTAAAGAATCATATGTGTATGAATATAAGAGACATATCTAAGTGAATTCCGGATTTTTTGAAAAACTTTCAAACCGAATCTCCTCCAAATCTTTTAATGTGATGGAAAGAGTAAGGATGTCAGAGCACACTCTGATGATAATCATTGCGATTATTATCGGGATACTGGGTGGTTTTGCCGGTATTGGCATTCGCGCAATGATTAAAGGTATTTCGGAGATTAGTTTCCCGGGACCGGGGACAGTTCTGGATAATATAATGAGTAACCCCTGGTATGTAGTTTTACTTGCCCCGGTTGTCGGTGGAATTATTATCGGACCGATTATTTACTTTTTTGCCCCTGAAGCAAAAGGTCACGGTGTTCCTGAAGTTATGCAGGCAATTTTGTTAAAAGGAGGAGCGATTCGCGCAAGGGTTGCATATATCAAAGCAATTGCTTCTGCTATTTCAATAGGGAGCGGTGGTTCTGTAGGAAGGGAAGGTCCGATTATCCAGATTGGTTCAAGCCTCGGTTCGATAGTTGGGCAGTTTGCGAAAGTGCCCGCTAAAAGACTGAAAACTTTAGTAGGATGCGGTGCTGCTGCGGGTATCGCAGCTGCATTCAATGCTCCTATTGCTGGGGCATTGTTTGCTGTTGAAATTATACTCATGGATTTTGCAGTTGCACAGTTTTCTCCAATAGTTATTTCTTCAGTAATGGCGACTGTTATTTCGAGAATGTTCGAAGGCGACTTTGCTGCTTTTATGGTTCCGAAATACCAGTTAGCTTCTCCTTATGAAATCGTATTTTATTTTGTTCTCGGCGGATTGTGCGGATTGGTTTCCTTCGGGTTTATTAAATCATTATACTTTACCGAAGATTTTTTTGATAACAAATTTAATTTTCCCGAATGGTTGAAACCTGCTGTCGGCGGAATCGGCATGGGAATTATAGGATTATTCTTTCCATACGTAATGGGTGTCGGTTACGATACAATTAATGCTGCTCTCTATGGTAAGATGGCCTGGGAACTCGCGCTTGTATTAATTTTTATAAAAATAATTGCAACCTCAATTACTCTTGGTTCAGGAGGCTCGGGAGGAATATTTGCACCATCACTTTTTATGGGTGCAATGGTTGGATACTTTTTCGGTTATGTTGTGAATGCTGTATTTCCTGAAGCAACGGCTTCGCCCGGCGCTTACGCTCTCGTAGCAATGGGAGGATTAGTTGCCGGTGCAACAAGAGCCCCAATCACTGCAATTATAATTGTCTTTGAATTGACTAATGATTACAAAATTATTTTGCCCTTAATGGTAACCTGCATTATCAGCACAATTCTTTCGACAAGATTTTCGAGAGAATCCATTTACACGCTCAAGCTTGTTTTGAAAAACATTGGAATTAAGGAAGGAGTTGAAACAAATGTGCTGGAATCAATTTATGTTAAGGATGTTTATAATGATAAATATAGTTCAATAAATGTTTCGGAAAATTTCAGCAAAATTGTTAACGATGTTCTTCGTGCTAAAGAATCCGATTTTCCTGTAATCGATGCCAAAGGAAATATCAGAGGTATACTAAGTCTTAATGACATTAAAGATTATTTATTTGAAAAAGATTCACTGCAAAACCTGCTTATTGCAGGCGATATTGCAAATCCAAATTTTGAAACGGTAACTCCTGCTGATAACTGCAGGATTGCGCACGATAAATTGAGAGACTTTCAATACAGCGGTTTGCCGGTGATTGAAGAAGAAGGTTCCAAAAAAGTTATAGGTATGATTTGGAGAAAAGATATTCAGGATGCATATGATAAAGAAATTGAAAGGGTTGAATTAACATCAAACCTTGCAAGCAGTATAACAATGAAAGATGAAGCAACACGCATTAACTTCATGCAAGGTTATTCAATTGAAGAAATAAATCCGCCAAAATCTTTCATCGGTAAATCAATCCGCGATTTGAATATCAGAGTTGAATGTGGAGTAGATGTTTTATCCATTAAAACTAAAACAAAAAAAGGGGAGAAGATAAACGCGATTCCAAATCCGGGTTACGTCATTACAGAAAATGATACATTAATTGTTGCCGGTGAAATAAAAAATATTAACATGATCAGGAATATCTAATGAAAACTATTTCAATAAAAGTTTTACTAAAGTACATCTTTCCGACAGTTGTTCTGATGTTTGTTTTTTCCGCATGTTCCAAACCAAAGATTGAAGGAGTGTTTAATTATAATCCGGAAAAATCCAAAGCCGGCGATGAGATAACAGTCTTTTATAACTCAGATAGTACAAAGCTTGCAAAAGCAGATAGCATAGAGCTTGTTGCGTATCTTTATAGTAAAGACCTCGATAACACCGTCGGTGTTGAAATGAACAAAACAGAAAAGGGCTGGGAAGGGAAAGTTAAAACTGTTCCCGAAACACGCGGCTTAATTATTAAGTTCAAACACGATGATGATGTAGATAATAATTCCAAGAAAGGTTATGTAATTTATTTATATGGAAATGATGGTAAAGTTTTGCCGGGAAGCGTGGCAGGGCTTGGAAGCGCTCTTCTTAACTGGGGCTCTTATTACCTGGAGCTTGACAGAGACTTTGCCTTGGGACTGAAATATATCCAGGAAGATTTTCAGAACCATCCTGAAATAAAAGATGATTACCTTGAACAATATCTTTCACTTTACCAGCAGGTTCATCCTGATGAAATTGATTCGGTTGCTCAATCAGAACTAACGAGACTTGAGAAGAAAGATAGTGTTACCAAAGATGATCTCACCGTTTTAGCAGAATGGTATGGTGAGTTAAATAACAAAGAAAAATCTGACAATTATAAGAAAATCCTTTCTCAGAAATTCCCTCAAAGCAAATATTTACAGGTTGAGAGATATAAAGAAATTCGTGCTGAACAGGATTTGAACAAGAAGCAAGCAATGGCTGAGCAGTTTGCAAAAGATTTCCCTGAAAATGAATATACCCGGGCTGCTTATGATCTAGTTGCAAATCTTTACAGGGATAAAAAATTATACAAACAGCTAAAAGATTTTTTGACTGCAAATGTTAATCGTCCGAGCGTTTACAGGTTTTATTCTGTTGCCCAAAGAATGTATTCCGAGAACACTGACTTAAATACCGCTATTGAAATTTCTAAAATGGGAGTTGACAGGGGAGAAAAAGAACTTAATAATCCTCCCGGCAAAAAACCCGAGTATCTTACAGAAAAAGAATGGAAGGAAGAAAGAGAATATTATCTCGGTCTTGTTTTATATTCTTATGGAAATGGTTTATTCCTTTCTGGAAAAAAGAAAGAGGCTTTGCAAAATGTTGAAAGAGCTGCTGACTTAACTCAAAACCAGGAAGGCGATATTAATGAGTTGTACACAAAGCTGCTTTATGAAAACGGAAATAACGGGAAAGTAAAGACAGTTATAGAAGATTTTATAAAGAAAGGGAAGAGTACTGCCGGAATGGTTGACATCTTAAAAAATGTTTTTGAAACAGAAAACAGTTCCGAAGATGGTTTCCAGGCTTATCTTTCAAAACTCGAATCTGCTTCTATGCAAAATTTAAAAGATAAGCTTGCCAAAAAAATAATAAGCGAGCCTGCGCCAGATTTTACACTCGAAGACCTGAATCGGAACGAAGTTTCACTTTCTGATTTGAAAGGAAAAACTGTTGTTGTTGATTTCTGGGCAACGTGGTGCGGTCTATGCATTAATTCTTTTCCGGGAATGCAAAAGACAATTGAGAAATATTCTAAGGATGATAATGTAAAATTTCTTTTTGTAAATGCATGGGAGAGAGAAAAAGACAGGAAAGCAAGCGTGCAGAAATTCTTAAAGAAAAATAATTATCCCTTCCATATTCTTATGGATTATGATGACAGAACTATAGGGAATTATAAAGTTGCCGGAATTCCCACAAAATTTGTGATTGATAAGACTGGTAAAATAAGATTTATAAGTGTTGGCTTTGAGGGTAACACAGACCAGCTTGTTGATGAGCTTTCCACGATGATTGATTTGGTGGAATAAAAGTATTGAACCCCACCCGTCCTCCCCTTTATTAAAAGGGGAGGTGAGGAGGGGTTTAGTTTTTACAATAACTAATTTTTCATTAATTATTTTTGATAAAGCAATAAAGTTTTAGCCTCACCCTGTTTCCCTCTCCTTACCAAGGAGAGGGACTAAGGGAGAGATTGATGAGAAAGCTGATAAAAATACAGCCTGGGAAAGATTTATCCGGGCATCACGAACATTGGATGCAAAATATAACGGTGTTGTTTTTAAGAAAAGTCTT
>CAZUOC010000200.1:0-4944 GCA_964622335.1 uncultured Ignavibacteriaceae bacterium | reverse complement strand
ATAATAAGTGAAACGTCCGTGCCTGCAACCGCATCACTAAAGTCCGCATCTATACCCGAAAAAGATGCAGTAGCATTCACTTTAATTCCTAAAGAAGGGCCTAAAAGAAGAGCAGGAACAAAAGTAGAACCTGTAGGAATCATAATCTTGAGAAGAACAGGGACTTCTACATAATTAATAGTTACCGATGAATCTCCCTCTGCCCAACCCTTTTGTGAGAAAAGAAGTTCCAGCTGAGCTCCAATTGCAGGTGTAAACCCATAACCCAAAAACGGGCCTCCAACCATTCCGACTTTCATATCGGTACTTCCGCCAACGTCTGAACCTGAAACATTTGACAGGTTAACTCCGATCTTTGCTCCGAAATTAAGCCCCTCGGCAAAAACACTTCCTGATACTGCAAGCATAAAAATCATCATTAAAACAACCAATTTCTTCATAAAATATTACCTCCTGTTTTTTTGTAAAACTATGCTTTATACTCCCCCTTTCATATTTATTATTAATTGATTAGCATACAAGTATTTTAGCAGATTTGCCGTTCAATTTACAGCATTATTTAAGAGTAGAATTCCTCGTCTTTTTGAACAATCTCAGGATCATAAAGTGTTTATTTCTTCTGAATTTGTTCACCCAACTAATTATACAGATAGGGTATTTGCCGGAATTGAATATGAATTTATGGATATAGTTTCATTGAGAGGCGGTTATCAATCAAATCACGATGTATTGGGTTTTTCTGCCGGAATAGGATTAAGACAAACTGTTGCAGGAACTCGAATTGCATTTGATTATTCATATTCGAAAGCAGAGTTTTTTGATTATGTGAACAGATTTGCGTTAAACGTGGCTTTCTAAACCCTAAAAAAGAAAATTACTAAGAAATGGTTTATATTTAAACAATCACTTAACTAATAATAAACAAGGAGATATCGAATGAAAAAACTAACTACTTTGCTAATTGTAGCAGGCTTGTTTTTTACAGCCAAGCTCTTTGCGCAGGTTGATTCTGTCTTTTACTATTTAGATAACATAGACAGTGCAAAAGTATCGGCGATAACAGATAATATTGAAGCCTCCCCTTTAACCGTACATGGTCTATTGGTCGTAGATAAATATCAGTACGCTATCGGTTATGGAAATAAAATGAGTATTAATAAGACTGATGGCTGGGCTGTTGATGGACCTGAGCCGGGACCACAAGAAGAAAATTTCGCTCAAGTTATAGTTTCACCCAAGCCAGGTTCTAGTTTTCATGTAGATAGTGTTAATGCCTGGTTAGCCTGTTATGGTACTCATATTTACATGCACGCTGCTGCTTATTGGGATACCGATACAAATTTCTTTAGCATGACAAACGAAATATTGTACGATAGTGCTACTGTTGATGTTCCGGGAGTTTACGATGCAGGATTACCGGACATTAGACAGGATGCCGACAACGCAGGGACGTTGCACGACACTAGCTTTGCGATCGATACAGATATTCCAGATGGTGGCTATTTTGCATTAAGGATCTTCCCATGGTATGATGCTAGCACCTCAAGTACAACTAAATGGTTTGTTCTTTGGGACCTTCGCGTTTATGGTACCTCTGGCCCCGCTACAGATGTTGAAGATGAGAGTTCATCACCGAGAAAATTCGCCCTAAATCAGAATTATCCAAATCCATTCAATCCATCAACAAAAATCTCGTTTGATTTGGAGAAATCTGGTTATACAAATTTGACAATTTATAATGTATTAGGAGAGAAAATAGCTACTGTTCTCTCCCAGGAAATGTCTGCCGGTCATCATGAAGTGGACTTTAATGCCTTAGGCCTCTCTTCAGGTGTCTATCTTTATAGATTAGAATCAGGCAACTTTACTGCGATGAAGAAAATGATGTTAATGCAATAATTTGGAAGGGTAATTAGTATATCTAATTACCCTTTATATTTTTTATAGTATTGTGACAATTATGAATATGTTATCTCAAGTTCCAGATGTTTGAGAGTTGAAATGAGTGATAGGTACCTATTAAAGAACAATAATAGGAGGTTAAAATGAAGCAAGGTTATAAATCTCTGTTTGTTTTCATTGGAATATTTCTTATAGTCCTTGCCTTTTCAAATAATATTTTTGCTCAATATTCAGGCAGGGTATTAATTATTGCAACAGATAATTTTTTAACCGCAGATGAACAACCGTTCCAGGACACCCTTGATACTATGGGTTTTACAACTGAAATAGTTAGTGATGAGGACTTCAGATTTCAGGCAGCAGCCGGACCTTACCCGTAGGATGATTCTTTAGATAATAATTATGCATTTGTATTTGTGAGTGAAACTGTAAGTTCTTCAAACTGTGCACGCTTAAGAGGGAGAAATGTAGCTGTACTGAATACTGATAACTGGACTACCAGAGTTAATTCTATGGGATTTGTAACTACATCGGATGAATACGGTAATATTGTAGATCCAAGTGTAGCTGCCACGCCTCCAAGTATAAATGGATCAGGTTCCGTTAAAATTGTAGATTTCCTGGATCATCCTCTTGCAGCTGGTTTTGGTTTTGGGAATACTGTCCAATTAGTAACAAGTTCGAGTGCATCTGGCGGTGAACTGTTGAATTTCTCTAAGCCTTCAGTAGATTTTATTCCAATTGCAACAGATGCGGATGATGAAACTGCTCAAGTTATTTTTGGACTTGAACCGGGTACGGTTGTTTATGATTCAAACGGTGTGCTGAGCCCGAGACTTGCTTTAAAACAGAGATATGTTGCATTTGGGATTCATGCAAATGGATTTGCACATATGACGAGTGATGCCTGGAAATTTTTCAGAGCCGGGGTTGACTGGATTATGGCAGGGATAGTTGGTGTAGAGGAAAAGGGAACCCTTCCGTTAGCCTTTAATCTTGAACAGAATTACCCTAACCCGTTTAATCCTTCAACACAAATCAGATATAGTATTCCCAAGGAATCAAAAGTAACACTTGAAGTTTTTGATGTACTTGGAAGAAAAGTTTCAACACTGGTAAACGAAACAAAACTTTCAGGAGAATATTCTGTTGTTTTCAATGCTTCAAATTTGTCGTCAGGAATATATATCTATAGACTGACTGCAGACAATCAAATTGTTGCTAAAACGATGATGTTGTTGAAATAGTTCAGTAGAATATTTATAAAGCACCTGATTAATTCCGGGTGCTTTTTTATTCCATTTTAGTGATCATTCACTATCTGAGTGAATTGAGATCTAACGGGGAAAGAATAATTATTACATGAAAATTAAATTCAACAGATTGTTATTGTTTAAATCTCCCCTCTCCGATGTTTATCATTTCCTTTTCAGGATTATATTCTACCAGAATTAATTCTTTAGGCAACAAAATGTTTTTCTGACGTTGAAGGATTTTGCAAATATACTGTCTGGATCGGGAGAAAGTAAGTGGGTTACAAATTTAAATGATTCGGGACGTAGCAGTTATGCAAAGCAATTAATACTGCCATTTAATTTCAAAAACAAGACTTATAACAATTTAATTCATTAATTCTAAAACAATCCGAGGCATATATGAAAAACTTTACTCTTCTTTTTTGTTTTTTTGCTTTTACATTGTTGAGCATAAATAATTTTGCTCAGGATGATGCATCCGCCACATGGCCCTGTACAGCAGAATCAAGAATAGATGTTGGGGATGATACTTCACCAAGTTTACCGACAGTTGTAGGTAACTTAGAAGCTACAAATCAAGCTTCTGGAAATGTAAACTGGAGAATTAGAAATTATTCAGGGACAGCTAACGGTTCAGGTGCTTATCAAAGATGGTGGCCGCATGATGGAGCTAATCCAATTTCATGGGGTGATGAGACAGCGGAAGTTGCTGATCGTTATGTTGAATTTACTGTTTCACCAACAAGTGGAAATACATTTTCAGTAGACAGTATCAGAATGGATCTTTTAGGTGGCGGTACAGGTAATATACGGGCTAATGTTTATTATTCTACCGATGGTTTTATGAGTAGAACAAATTTAAATATTGATACAGCAGCAGGGATCAGTTTACCTAATAGTGGTTCAAGTGATATAATGCCTGTATCATATGCCGCTGCAATAGAAGTGGGCGATGGTGATACTCTTTCTCTCAGGATATTTTGCTGGTATACCGGTTCAGCTTCTACATCAAAATACTTATACGTACATAATGTAGTGATATATGGAACAACTACTGCAACTGTGATTCCTGTTGAATTAACCTCATTCAGTGCCTCTGTTTCAGGAAAAGCAGTTGTTTTAAATTGGGTTACAGCTACTGAATTGAATAATAGTGGGTTTGAAATTCAAAAGAAATTTAAGAACAACGAATTTGAAACGATTGGATTTGTTAAGGGAAAAGGTACCACTACACAAAAGACAGAGTATCAGTACTTGGACCAATCTGTAGATAAAGGTTTAAATATTTATAGGTTAAAGCAAATTGATCTTAATGGTTCATACAGCTATTCTAAAAAAATAGAGGTGAACATAGTTCCTGTTCCTCTAACTTTTAATGTTGAACAGAACTATCCTAATCCGTTTAATCCTAATACCACTATAAAATTTACCTTAGCTCAAAACGGACCTATGAGCTTATCGGTTTACAATGTTATTGGTGAGCAGGTTAAAAGTCTTATCAACAATGAAACAAAAGAGGCAGGAACTTATCAAATTAATTTTGATGCTTCTAAACTCCCAAGTGGCACTTACATTTATACTTTAAGACAGGGACAACAGGTCGCATCTAAAAAGATGATTCTAATTAAATAACAAATAAGAATCTCGAATTAAGGGGAGCCATTTGCCCCCACTTAATAGTAACTAAATTAAAAATAGCAGGATAAACTAAATATATCTTTCAATAAAAAGGAAAGGAGCTAGTGTATGAACATTTTAAGGATAACAACAGCAATTGTGTTATTTA
>CAZUOC010000199.1:0-4970 GCA_964622335.1 uncultured Ignavibacteriaceae bacterium | reverse complement strand
TATCCTTTGTTTCTTTTATCTGGCTGTCCCACCAGTTATTCAAAGATAGATATATTACACTTCTTTCCGCTATTATCGCTTTGTTTTTTCCTACAAGAGTAATTCTAAGTGCGGTTCCTCTTTCCGAATCGATGTATTACTTTTTTATTTTCTCAGGCATTGCACTTTTTACAATGTGGTTAAGATCAGTGTGGGATCATCATCTAATTTTGTCCGCTGTAGCTTTTGCAATTTCTTCTTCTATAAGATATGAAGGCTGGTTTTTCTCGGCATCTCTTGTTGTAATTTTAATACTCTTTAAAAAACTGAAATTGAAAGAAATAAGTTTTACAAATATTTTGCTTACAACTTTAGTTGGACTGGCTTTCCCTCTATACTGGTTTTTATTCCAGGCAAATATTTCGGGGAATCCATTGCAATTTTTTGATGATGCAAGTAGGGGATATAAAAACGCACAGGGCATAAGCTTCTTTACAATATTAAAGAACAATTACTTATTTAGATTTATTCATCACAACCTGATTTATTTTTGTTTTCCCGGTTTGGTTTCCTTAGGTTATTTCTTTGTAAAGGAAAGTCTTATAAGAAGATGGTTTAGTTTTATTTTTCTGCCTTTTATTCCACTTGTTATTCTTTCTTTTTTCGGAATTGGAATTCCAACTCACAATATCTGGCGTGTACCAGAATTATGGAACATACTTCTAATTCCATTCACTGCCCACTTCATAAAAAATATCGGATCATTTGAAATAAAATATCTGAAACAATTGCAAAAAGTTAAAATCCCCTTGCTGTTAACTATCCTTATAATTTATTATTCTTTTCATATTTACCGACTTATGCGAATCGACGCTTTTACCAGAGAAGACCTCAGGGCAGGAAGATATGTGGAAAAAAACTTGGTAGTAAATGAAAAAAGTAAAATATTAATTGAGGTTCCGGACTGGTCCTATTTAAATGTTATGATTGCTTCAAACAAACCGGAAATGTTCGTTTTAAACTCCGATTCCAATCCTAAAATAAAAGAGAATGAAATTATAAATAAAAATCGTAAGATTAGTTTTGAAGAACTTTCAAACAAACATATTGAATATGTTTTGTTAAAGAGTAAAGATTTAAAAAACAAAGCAATGAACAATCCTTTTCTCAAGGAGAAAAAAGCTTTTAAAGGTTGGTCTGTCTTTGAACTATAACTTTGATTATTCTATCTTAAATATTTCCCTGTATCCACCTTCTACAAGAGACATATAATCTTTCATGATTTCTTTTACCTTAAGCTGGGAGCTAAACCCACGAACTTCTTTTTCAAACTTTGCAAGCTCTTCAGTTTCAGATTGAATAACAACCGTCCAGTATTTTGCCACAAAATCAGTCATTACTTTTGTATTCTTCAATCCTGCTTTTTCCATATAGGAATAACTTGCTTAAACATTTTAGCAAGTTCTCCGGCTTTGTATTAAAAACTTCTCTGATAAGCAACATAAATGCCTCCTTTACTCTATATAAGAGAAATTACTAATCGGTTTTCTTAAAAGAAAGAGATTCAAAATTATCAAACTTTTTTTATTCAATTCTAATTCCGAAATCGCCAATCCTGAATTATATTAGTGTGTGCAGAATTTAATCTTTTCAATCGGTCTTGTTGCCCCCGTATTTCTCATAGTTGCTCTTGGCTACTTGTTAAAAAAGCTGGGAATCATAAATGACAATTTCGTCACGCTCTCCTCAAAGATAGTTTTTACAATTTCGCTTCCTGCTTTAGTTTTTATAGAGATTTTAAGTGTAGATATCGGTCAAATATTCGATTTAGGTGCTATCGCTTTTGTTTATGCAGGAACTCTTGTTGCATTTTCGTTAGCCTGGATTGTTTCAGATTTTTTGACCAAAGATGGAAAAGATAAAGCGTCTTTTATCCAGGGGAGTTTCAGAGGGAATTATGCGATCATTGGGCTTGCGATAATAGTAAATTTTTATGGAACAGAAAGTCTCGGGAAGGCTTCTCTTATTCTTGCGTTTACAATTCCGCTTTATAATGTTTTATCAGTTATAGCATTAACAGTTCCTTTAAAAAAAGAAAAGAAGGCAGACTATAAAAAAATTCTTTTTGAAATTCTAAAAAATCCGTTAATAATTGCCGTGGTTTCCAGTGTTATTTTTTCCTCCTTTAAAATAAAACTTCCCGATGTTCTTCTTAAAACGGGAACTTATCTTGCTGAATTAGCTTTGCCGCTCGCACTTCTCGGCATAGGAGGTTTCCTCAGTTTTAAAGACATTACCAAAAATCATATGCTCACAACAGTTTCAACTTCGCTCAAACTTGTTATAATTCCTACTGCCGCAACTTTTGCAGCTAATGCTTTTGGTTTTACAGGGAGTGATCTTGGAATTATTTTCATTCTTTTTGCATGCCCTACAGCCATCGCCAGTTTTATTATGGCTGAGGCAATGGGAGTGAACAGCAGGCTTGCGGGAAATATTCTTTTATTGACTACACTTGCTTCTGTTATTACAATTACACTTGGACTCTTTATTTTAAAGCAAAATGGTTTGATTTAAGCTTGCTTTTTACTCGTTCCTTAATTCGAAATTCGGATTGCGGATTTACGATTGAATAATACTTGATGCATTCAACCTTCAATATTAAATTTGAGTATGAATGATATAGAAGAAAGAAACATTTCCAGATTAAGAATTAAAATTGATAGAACAACCTGCATAGGAACCGCCAACTGTATTCGAGTTGCACCTGATGTTTTTGAGCTTGATAATGGAAAGGTATGTTCATTCAAAGAAAGCACACCCGATATTGAAAAAGAAATATTAGTCGAATCTTGTTCCGTTTGTCCAGTTAATGCTCTTTATATTGTTGATAAAGAAGGAAATCAAATCGTACCTTAGCTTTCCAGAAATTTCTTAATTACTTTTATGTCCAAATTATTAATTCATAATAAATGCCAAATACTTTAGCTCATCTTGGTATCGGTGGGGCAACAACACGAGCTGTTATAACCAAAGCTGATCTTAAATGGGTTTATCTTGCCTGTATAATTCCAGATCTGCCGTGGATTTTGCAACGCACAGCTCACATTTTTTCCCCGCAAGTCAGTCCTTATGATTTACGTTTATATGTTATAGTTCAGTCAACATTATTGTTCTGTATGGTTTTTAGTTTAGCAATTGCTTCGTTGTCAAAGGATTTTCTAAAAACATTTTTGATCCTGGCTTTCGGCTGCCTAATTCATTTACTTCTTGATTCACTTCAAAAGAAATGGGCGAATGGTGCCCAGCTATTTGCACCTTTTAACTGGAGCTTCCTGAACTTTAATCTTTTCTGGCCGGAAAGTTTTCCTACTTATTTAATTACTTTGTTTGGGTTATTTTATTTCTTTGCAACTTTTAAAAACGGTGTTTCCGCTTCTTTAAATCTTAAGCTTAGAAATTTTAAAAGATGGTTGCTGTTTGCCGCAACAATTATCATTTATATGCTTATCCCTTTATTTATTCTTAACCAACCGTTTGATGCCAATAATCATTATGTAAAAACACTTGAAAATATTAAAGAAAGACCCGGTAAATATCTTGAAATTGACAGGAGAGCTTATAGATTTGAAAATGGAGTGGGAAAAATAAACACTTTTGCCGGAGAAGATATAAAACTCAAAGGCATTGAATTGAAAAGTAATGAGACATTATCAATCCGTGCAAAATTTATTGATGAACATACTGCACAGGTAATTGAATATCATATACATTCGGCTTGGTTCAGGGATGGGACTTCTTATTTTGGGTTACTACTGGTTTTAATTTTCTGGATAACTAATATTTATATAAATAGAAAGGCAACCCTTAAATCGATATAGTTTTACAGATTTGAGTTTTGAGATTTTAGTTGTACTCATCCCAGCTTTTAATAGTAAGTGTATCTTCGTTATAATGCTTTAAAGCTTTGAAGAATCTTTTTGCAAACTGAACATTTGTAAAGAGAGGAATATTCAAATCGACAGCTTTCCGCCTGATGATATAATCATCGTCCAATTCAACTTTTTCAGATGTTTTTGGAATATTAATCACAAGATCAATTTTGCCTTCAGCCATGTAAGTTAATATCGCCGGTTCTTTATTTTCAAAGGAGCGGTAAAGAATTCCCACTTCTATTCCATTTTGCTTATAGAAGTTTGCAGTTCTTTCTGTCCCATAAAATTTCAAACCTAATTTTTTCAGAAAGTGTAATTCTTCTATTAATTCTGCTTTGCTTTTTAAAACTCCCGTAGAGAGCATTATTGCTTTTTTAGGAATTCTGTAGCCAGTTGACATTAAACTTTTAAGGAAAGCTTCGTTAAAATCATCACCGAGACAAGCAACTTCTCCGGTTGAAGACATCTCCACACCGGTTACAGGGTCAGAACCTTTTAATCTTGTGAATGAAAACTGCGAAGCCTTTACTCCGACATAATCAACATCAAAAGAGGATTTATCTATTTTCGGAACTTTTTCGCCAAGCATTAATTTGGTTGCAATCTCGATAAAATTAATCTTAAGAGTTTTAGAAACGAAAGTTAAACTTATCGAATCTCTCAGGTTGCACTAAATCAAAATTACATAATTATATTTTTAAATGAATTGTATATTGAAAGGTCCTGTAATCTCAAGCGCTTCTGCTATTTCTTTAGTTATGATCTTTACTCTTCTCATTGTTTCAAGATATGTACGTTGGGGTGGAAGTACTATTGTAGCATCACCGGAATGAACACCTGCATTTTCAACATGCTCGGCAATTGCATAACAGAAAAGATTTCCGTGATCTGCGACTGCGTCTACTTCAATTTCTTTTGCATCTGTAATGAACTTGCTTATAACGACCGGATGCTCAGGATTAAGGTCAGTGGCTTTTTGTAAATATTCTTCAAGTTCATCTTCAGTTAATACAATACTCATTGCGGCGCCGCTAAGAACATAGCTCGGTCTTATCA
>CAZUOC010000198.1:0-4998 GCA_964622335.1 uncultured Ignavibacteriaceae bacterium | reverse complement strand
AGAACGCTCAACTTTTACTTTAACATTATCGCTAATTGCGAGAAGAACTGTTTTTTCTTCAATGCCTGCGATAATACCGTGCACACCGCCGCTCGTTACAACTTTATCACCTTTTTCAAGATTGCTGAGCAGCTTCTCTCTTTCCTTAGCACGTTTTTGCTGAGGTCTGATTATCATAAAATAGAAGATCAGGAAAATCGCTCCAAACATTACTAAAGTACTTATAAGATTACCCCCGCCTCCGCCGTTGGACGGCGCCATTAAAATTAAATCTAACAATTAAGCCTCCGTAGTTATATTATTCAATGTTATATTTTTTAATATTTCTTTTTTCCATTCTGAAAATTCGCCTTCAATAATTTTTTCTCTTGCAGTTCTCAAAAGACTCAAATAGAAATTTAAATTATGAATACTTGCAAGCTCTAGAGCAAGAATTTCTTTAGCTATAAATAAATGTCTTAAATATGCTTTTGAAAAATTTTTGCAAGTATAGCAATCACAATTATCGTCTATAGTTGAAAAATCATCTTTATACTTTGCGTTCCGCATCGAGAGAATTCCGTTTGAAGTAAAGAGATATGCATTGCGCCCATTCCTTGTCGGCATAACACAATCGAACATATCAACTCCTCTTTCAATCGCCTCAAGAAGATTTTCCGGTCTTCCGACTCCCATTAAATATCTCGGTTTATTTTCAGGCATTAAAGAAGTTGTGAAATCAACAATATCATACATTATATCAACATGTTCTCCAACAGCTAATCCTCCGATTGCCATGCCGTCAAAATCAATTTTAGTAATATCATTTGCGGAAAGCTCCCTGAGATCTTTATAAACACTTCCCTGAATTATTCCAAACATAAATTGTCTATGTCCATAAAGAGGAACTGATTTTTCAAAAGCTTCTTTACTCATTTCTGCCCAGTTGGAAGTAAGCTTTGCCGAGTTAAGCGCATAATTATATTCGCAGGGATAAGGAGTACATTCATCAAGAACCATCATAATATCAGAACCAATGCCTCTCTGGATTCCCACGACTTTCTCCGGTGAAAAGAAATGAGAACTTCCATCCAAGTGAGATTTAAACTCGACTCCATCCTGTTTTAATTTTCTTAAATCCGAAAGACTGAAAACCTGGAAACCTCCGCTATCTGTTAGAATCGGTTTCTGCCAATTCATAAACTTGTGAAGACCGCCGGCTTTTTCAAGAACTTCCGTTCCGGGTCTTAAGTAAAGATGATAAGTATTTGAAAGAACAATTTGGGTTTTTATTTCTTCTAATTGCTTTTGATTAACGGCTTTAACCGTTCCCTGAGTTCCGACAGGCATAAAAACCGGAGTTTCTACGATACCGTGGTTTGTTTCAAAATAGCCGGCTCTTGCCTTTTTATCCTTAGAAGAAACAAAAAACTTAAGCAAAATTACCTATTAAAGGTTCATAAATCAATTATAGCAAAAAGACCAATAATGTGAAGAAATTAAAATTATTTATTATTTAGAGTATAAATTTACGGCTATTTAAACTTAACTGCTAAATCACTTTGTAGGGACAGGTTAGTAACCTGTCCTACGAAATATTATTATTCTAAAAAAAATAATTTGCTTCTGAATAAAAATTTATATTCATTAGCACCAGTTCTTTAAATGAATTCCCTTGGGAACACTCATAAATGGGAGCGATTCAACGGGGGGAAAGAAAGCAAGTTGGGTGTTTTAAATGGTCGGCTTGTTTCAAAATATGCATCTCCTTTTTCCACTACAGTTTATTTGTACTAATAATTCTATTAACAAATTTTCATTTCTTTTTCTGTACAAATCCTCCAGCCAATTTAATAAGAGACGGTAATGCAAACAAAAATGATAATAATGCTAAAAAAAAATCAAACAAATATAAAAATCAATTTAACAATTACTCTTTTGTTAATTTCGAATTTTACTATCGCACAGCAGTGGCAACTTGCGCCCGAAACAGCGGGGGATCCTATTGCTGCAATATCTATTTACAAAAGCGACCCAGATACAATTTATGCGCTTGGTGCAGAACAGGAACTTTTTTTCTTAAGTACGGATAACGGTGCTAATTGGGATAGTATTAAAGCTCAGGCATCCCTGGGTTTCGGAACAGATATAGGTGCACTTCAGGTTGATCCATATAATTCAAATCTTCTGTATGCTTCCATTCTTGGCCATGATATTGAAAGTAATGATATAGTTATGTCAACAGACGGGGGTTTAAACTGGAAAACTCTGTTTATAGGAAGAATAGACCCTGCAGCGGTGATAGAAATTGATCCTGTTGATAATAAAACTGTATATGTTGGTGTAGGTCCTTCATTTATTTATAGAACAACTGATCAAGGTGTAACATGGGATACTATTGGAGCACAACCACCACCAGCCCATTTTCTTTTCCCTCTTACTTCACTTGCTATAGCTCCTTCTAACGACAGCGTTTTGTATGCCGGTTATACAGTTGGAATTTACAAAAGTACAGATAAAGGAAATACGTGGCAAATTCTTGACCTGGGGTTCGACATACAATCGCAGACGTTATTAGCTGTTGATCCAAGATCAGCAGATACTGTATATGCTGGCATTTTCTCGCCAGCTTCAGGTACTTACTCAGGAGGAGTCTATAAATCTACAGATGGAGGACAAACATGGAATGAAGTAGACAACGGACTTCCAAATTCAAGCAACCAAATATGGTCACTAGCGGTAAACTCAAAAAGTCCAGATCAACTTTATATTGGTCTTTATGGATATTATTCAGAAGGCAAGCCATTTTTCCAATCTACGGATGGCGGCAGAAGTTGGGCAAACTTTAGCGACGGATTGCCTGCTTCTGGCGTGGTTTTATGCATAGAAATTGATACAGCAAATAATAGGATTTACTGTGGAATTGGTAGTAATGGTAATACTAGCGGAATATATATGCGACAACTAATAACTGATCTGAGTGGTCCATTGAACTTCCCGGATAATTTTCAACTGTCACAGAACTTTCCTAATCCTTTTAATCCCAATACAATAATAAAATATACAATTGCAAAAGCAGGGCATGTTCAACTAATTGTCTTTAATACTTTAGGGCAAAAGATAAAAGAATTGGTAAATACATTTCAAAGCGCTGAAACTTACAATATAGAATTTAATGCAACCAATCTGTCAAGCGGCGTTTACTTTTATAAATTAATATTTGATGGATCGGTGCAAACTAAAAAAATGACATTAATAAGGTAATGTATATAATGAATCCATTTGCAAGACCACCGCCAAAAAAAATAAGGAGCCGCATCTCTACGGGTCATAATTATCTCCGCCAAGAGACTTAACTCGTTTTGAGTTACGACTCCTTTTTATTTTTAAAAATTTTAACAAAAATTATATAAAATGTTAATATAAAACAATGAGGTGTAAAATGAAGAAAATTAATCTTTTAGTTAAAATCGTGCTCTTATTAACTGTATTTGTCTTACCGGCATATCCCCAGTTGCTATGGCAATATACCAGAATTGATGGGACAGGAGGGTTATCAAAATCATCTTTACCATCGTCATTTCCGATGCAATCAACACCATCAAATTACCCAAATATTATCCTGCATGCTAATGCTAATGTTGACCAAAGTGAAATGTCTATTAGTACAGCATCGCAAAATACATTTAACGTACTAGCCGGTGCCAATACAGTGCTGCATAGTCCTGTTCAATACAATCAGGGTTATTATTATTCAACAAACGAAGGCGTAAATTGGAGCGGTAACGATGCAATACCAACTAATTCAACTAGACTTTCTGATCCTTCGGTAGCTTATGATTATACGGGAAATGCCTTTTTCGCATTTCTTAAAGAAACTAACAGATGGGACATTGTTGTTAAAAAATCTACTAATGGAGGCAGCACTTGGGGAAGCGATGTTGTTATTCCAAGTACTGGAGATCCCGATAAGGAACACATGACAATCGATAAAAATTCTTCCAGTACATATAAGAATTATATTTATGTAGCATGGACAGATTTCGGAGTTTATCCAAACTCGATAAAATTCTCCAGATCAACAAATAATGGATCAAGTTTTTCTACTCCAGTTACAATAAGTGGAACAAGCGGATACGCTACAGCACAGGGTGTTTGCTTAGCAGTTGGACCAAGCGGTGAACTTTATGCAACATGGGCATATTATAATGGGGGGTCGTACGAGGCGGGAATATACTTTAATAAATCTACTAACGGAGGGTCAACTTGGGGTACTCCTACCCAAATTCCTATAACCGGATTTTCTGGAATTAGAGGAAATTATTTAAAAGGATTCGTAAATGGTGCAACCCCAATACGAACAGCAAGTTTTCCCTCTGTGGATGTTGACAGAAGCGGTGGTTCAAATAATGGAAAAATTTATATGGTTTGGGCAAACGCAACTATTACATCCAGCCATACAATTCCGTACATATATTTAGTCAGTTCAAGCAACGGAGGAATTTCATGGGGCAGTAAGGTTCAAGTTAGTACTGACAATTCTTCAACTGACAAATGGGAACCCTGGGTAAACGTGGATGCCTATGGTGGTGTAAATGTTGTATTTTACAGCAGCAAGTTTGACCCAACCAACAATATTTTGACACAGGCTTATATGGCACGTTCAACTAACGGGGGAACCTCATTTTCAAATTATCAAGTCAGCGATGTTGCTTTTACTCCATCAATGATACCATATACAGCTTACGGTTATATGGGTGACTATCTTGGAATTACATCAACTCGTCAATATGCCATTCCCTGTTGGAATGATAATAGGTCAGGTGTTCAGCAAGGTTACGTTGCAAGATTTGATATACTACCTAATTTAGCCTATTCCAGCGATCCTCTTGCCTTCTCCAACAATGGTCAGCGACGTTTAATTGAAACAAAGGCAGGCACTACTACGTGGTTGCATCAGGTTTTTACCAGTGGTGATCATGTTTATATTATACACTCCAGCAATGGAGGACGTTCATG
>CAZUOC010000197.1:0-5010 GCA_964622335.1 uncultured Ignavibacteriaceae bacterium | reverse complement strand
GTAATTTCACCGAGAGCGACACGATAAAAATCGACGCCGACTCCCGTAAATTCACCTTCACAAAAGTGTAAGGTTATGCCTTATGTAAGCCGGATTTTTCGACTGGGTGAAACTTAAATAAATCGTTTTACGATGTTTTCGTTTCTGTCATTTAGTTGTGGCCGGCAGCCGCAGTATTGTCAGCGAATGCGGCTTAAAAATGCAAAAAAATTCCGGAGCCGAATTTAATGGATCCGGCTCCGGTTGAGAAGGTGCAACTGTTACTGTATATTTGTCCGTAACACAAGGGTAGGCAGGTACGTCATGTCGTTAATCGTATCGACAAGGTCGACACTGGCCAGGCAGAACTCGCCGTCCGCTGAGCAAGAGCTAACAAATCCAGCGAAGGCCGCACCGTCTTGCAGCATTCGGCGTACGGCATCTGTCACATCAATAATTATCGTGAATTCATCGCCGAGTCCCGGATCCACCAGCTTATACCAGGATAGGGAAAAATCGGTAATGGGATCGCCGTCTGCCGTTCCGTCGATGGTCAGCCAGACAGTTACCTCCGCCGACTCATGGTTGACACGCTCGAAGTCCACCTGGGCGTTCTCGAAAAGATTCAGTATCCCGTCTGCGTTGTAGGCGTTTACATACATAAGGCTGGGCAGGAGGGCCATATTATTGCCGCTCAGTGACATATCGATAACACGGTCTATAGTCAGCTCGATGTGTGCCGATATTAGATGATCGGAATCCAGGCCGTAACGTCCCGGACGCATCAGGTTGAATTCGCTGATCAACACGTGCTGGCGGTCGGTGTAACCTCCTGACGGGATGCCGTTGTTGCCGATATTCAGGGCGCTGTTACTAATTTCTTCGCAGTAGTAAACTTTCTCCATGCCCTCCGGCACGGCATTTTCATCGGCGAACAACGCATAGTCTTCCTTTTCCGGATCCCAATAGACGTAGAGAATATTGCCGTTGGCGTCGTATGTCACGGCCTCGGGCCGGTCCGACGAGCGGTTGGGATCGGTAAATACGTCCCAGTCGATAATCCCGTCGGCAATCGGCCAGGTTACCTCGGCGTCGGGAAAGTGTCCGCCTTGCCATTCTCCCGCGGCTAAGTAAATCGCCTCGTCATCAGGACTGTTAAAGATGTGATAGGGACGCCCCGCATGGTTGCCTGAGACCTCTCCGGCGTCCGTGGATTGCAGCCTGAAGGTCAGTGGCTCTTCGGCCTCCATATCGACGCTCAGATTCGGCAGATAGCCCTCGGGATCCATGCTGGTCCAGTGGCCGCCCTCGGTATTGGAAATCCAGCGAAAACCGATATAGCTTAGGTTCGGGTCAGCTACAGCCGCACGAAGGACGTCAGTGACATCCACCTCGAAGCCTATCATGCCGTAGATAGCCAGCTCATCGTCGCCGAACTTGGCAGGGAAGGGTTCGTCAGGTCCGAACATGCCAACTATACGGTTACCCGGGGTGAATCCGCCGACGTCGCCGGCCTGAAAACGCCAGCTTTGCACTACCGCTCCCTGCCAGTCATCGATACCTTCGGCGGCAATCGCCGGATCGGCGTCATTGGCGTCGATGCCGTCGATAGAGCCGTTGGCCGTATCTGTATATGCCTCGATGGTGAAATCCTGGGTTGTCCACGGGGCCGCGGAATCGTCAGGGAATATAACGTCGTCGAAATAGAAACGCAGTCTCGCCGAGACGACGGCGTCCGGTTCGGTGGAAATATCCCGCATCGGTTTTAGAGAAAATTCAGCCACGGCGCGTCGGGGGTGGGCGTAGCGAACGGGTACGGGGAATTCAGTACTGATATACGGTTTGGACAGTGCACCGCCGTGCCCTGCGGCGGGTATCGATACCTGGTCGCCGTCGTCGTCGATTAAAGACGCCATGATTGTACAGGGATCATTATCGACAAGTGTCACTGTAAGACCGTTAGCCGGACCTGCTTTCATCAGGCAGGCAAATGCACATAAAATCCATAGTAGTAATTTTCTTTTTTTCATGCTTTTATACCTTTCATTAAAAGAGTTTTTCCATTTATGTTCTAATTTATAAGGGATTGAATCTGTTTTTATTTCATCTCGTATCTCCTTCCTTGCATTCATTCACAGGTTAATGTGTCGTAAAGAGGTCCCCAGAATCCGTTCTGGTCCTCGGCCGAAGGGATCGGTCCTTCCAGCAAAGACACGTGCGAGTCGGCCCAGAGGATATTGATGCGATCGCCGTGGCGATAGGCATTCTGTACCGTTTTGTTCTGCTCGGGGTAGCCCGGCATCTCGTCATAATGGGCGCCCGGCTCCGAGCCGTAGCTGTTTCGTGTCAGTGTTACCGAATCACAAACCCATGCGCGATATGCGAAATCGCAATGCAGCATTGCCGAGGCGGGGCTGTGGACCTGAAAGATTTTATTCCCGCCGACACCCGCGTACTTTTTGTTCCGGCTGCTTACATGACGCGTGGATTGACTGTTAATGGCATAGGAAAGCCAGCCTTCGGGATTGTTGCCGTGGGGATTTAGCATCTTGGGATAGGCGGCCTGGTCCAAGGGACACTTTAGAATGTCCCGCCCGATGTCGTCCGGGTTCTCGTTGGCATGGCTGACGTTTTTGTGCTCGAAGTACGGCCCGAGTGTGTTGTACCAGTATTCATCCACGCCCAGCTCCTGCGTGGCCGGGACAATCCAGCCTTCGTAACTCTGTTGGTACATTACGTGCGCCATACCTAACTGGCGCATTTGCGAAGCGCATACTACCTTCTGGCCCTGCCTGCGGGCCGCACGAAGCCCGGGCAGCAGAATCGCCAGCAGCACCGTTATTACACCGATGACAACAAGTAGTTCGATCAGTGTGAATCCCTGCTTGTGCTTACAATTAGCTTTCATATCTGTTCCTTTCCTTGGAGTCATACCTTTAGGGATGACGTGCGATCTCGTTTCGGGCGGTATCGGCGATCCATTGAGTCACGGCCTCGTCGGGCAGAAGCCCTTTGCCGGATATACGGATGCTCAGGTTCTCCAGCGGATTCTCGAATCCCGGCATGGGAGAATCTTCCTCGAAGCGAGCCATCCAGCGGTCGTGCATTCTGTTCGCTCCCAGCGACAAATACACGCCGACGACGATTACATGGTCGCGGTGCTCGGCGGCTTCTTGGATTGCGGCTGCGGCGCGGTCGTATTCCTGGCCCACGCCGACGCAGGCCCAGTCGCCGTAACTAATACCGGTCAGGCCGCAGATATTCGTCACCGTCCGTTTCATCATGCGCTCCCATACGGGGGGCGTCTCCTCACTTCCGTGGGCCAATAGCACAACCGCTTCGTTGTTCGGATCGCTGCTCAGCTCGCGGACGCGCTTCAGCATGATCTTGTCGATCACATCGCTCTCAGATAATGTGGTGGTCAGGGTAATAGGCACTTTGCTGCGAAGGAGGCGGGCACCCTCGTCCTGAAGATTTTTTTCGACCTTCGCGTTACTGTAGATACCCAGCATCGCCGGTATGTCCCAGTGTGAGTGCGATGACGGCGCAATCAACAGGGGCACGGCCACGATGCGGCCGCAGCCGGCCTGCTCCATCTCTGCGATCCCGTCCGCCACATTAGGTTCGCCGAATTCCATGAATACTACCTTTACCTTCGCGTATGGATTGTCCGGGCCGAGAATATCCATGACTTTTTGCTCTTGTGCGATGACCGGTTTGTTCCATTGCGGCGATGGTGAGCCATGTGCGATGACCAGCAAGCCGGGCTTGCTGATTGGGCGGTTTGTGTTCTTGCTATCACCGAATGTCAGGCCGGTAATGGCCAAAAGGATGACCAAGACAGTGAATACTGTTCGCAGTGAAGCTTTTTGCTTGCTGTGACGTGGCGCCTTGTGTCGTTGACACCTGCAGCTATCGCAACTGCTTATGCAGTTGCATTTGTCGGAATGCTGTTTAGTTTGAGACTTTCCTGTTTTCATAAATGCTCCTTTCAAAAATATGCACCATTTTTAACTTTCTTTCCTGCGTTTTCGAATCGGGTTTAGACGACACATATACGTTTTGACATTGCAGCCCGGAAAAAAACAGGGAGCAGATAAAAGCCTGATATATGCTCTCTATCTGCTCCCTGGCTGGCACTGAGCTTGCTGGGTTGCCGATGACAATATCTATTCGATTATTTATTAAGTATTAGTTTTCCATTCTTTGTAATTCGCAGCTTGTAAACTTCTCCTGCATGGGATATCAGTATCTGATTCATCCCGGCGAACAGCGTGGATGACTGGATGAACACTGCATGGGACTCTATATCCTTCGATGAGAGACGATCTAAGCGGGCATCCTTATTATCCATGCATTCGTTATCAGAATTATCAAACATAAACCTTTTCCGTATTCTAAATTAATCCGGTATCTGTTACCGGGACGTTACAGTAAAATTCCTAAATCATTTCGAGACAACGACGATATTAGCGGCATCTTCCTTTCTCAACATCAGTTTGTAGCCTCGTATTTTCACACATATAGGATCGCCAAGGGGAGCGATTTTGTCCACGGATATCCGGGCACCGCGTCCAAGTCCCATGTGGGCAAGCTGTTTCGATACTGCGGCGCCTGGTTTCACTTTGGTAATAACGGCAGGATTTCCCGGTTTCAGGTCGGCTACAGTTGTCTCGAATGGTGCCGGATTGTCGCTTGCTATTTGCCTGGCATGTGTATCCACACGAGATATCGTTATGTCTTTTTGATTGCGATTGTCTTTGGTAATGTTTTTTTTGAACTCCTCCAGCTCAGTTCGCAGATTGGGTGGAATCGCCTGTAGAATTGATGATATCCGGGCAATCCTGTAAACCACCTCACGGGGAATATTGTGCTCGATTTTACATGCGATATCTTCTGATTGAGCTTCGTCCACTCCCAGGATTTCGGTGAAAAAGTCCTTAAGAATTTTGTGTTTTTGAACTACGTCCAGAGCTGCATCGAAGCCTTCGTTGGTCAGAGTAACTGCCTCGTAAGGCTTGTAGTTGATGT
>CAZUOC010000196.1:0-5018 GCA_964622335.1 uncultured Ignavibacteriaceae bacterium | reverse complement strand
TATTACTTTTATGGAACGCTTCCAAAACTATTTGATGACTTACACAGCACATTCATCCATAGGTCCACGCATCGCTTTTGCAGTATCTAAAGATTTGTTTCACTGGAAGCGATTGGGGCTGGCGACTTTTGAACCTTATGACGGTATCGTCATCTCCGGATGGTCTCACTCAAGCTGAGGCAGAGAAACGGTTGGCTCAATATGGACCTAATGAGATTGAAGAAAAGAAAACCAATATGTTCCTTAAATTCCTTATGTATTTTTGGGGGCCCATACCTTGGATGATCGAAGCGGCTGTTATCCTTTCGGCTGTATCACGGCATTGGCTTGATTTTTTCATCATCCTCCTTCTGCTTGCTGCCAATGCTGTAGTTGGATTCTGGGAAGAACGTGAAGCTGGCAATGCCATCAAGGCATTGAAGGCTAAATTAGCAGTCAAGGCACGGGTGAAACGCGACGGAAAATGGATCACCCCGGCAGCGCGTGAGCTAGTACCGGGTGACGTCATTCGCTTGCGATCCACCCAGAACTGCCAGGTCAATAGTGTCGTTGTTTTCAGCACGCGATGCAAGCGCACCATAAAGGATTACCTGATCGGCGGGGATATTGTTCACACTGAAAGGATCGCCCAATGTCAGTTTATTCTGCGTAAGGGTACCGGTCTTGTCAGCACACAGCACATTTACACCCGCTAATTCTTCGATGGCTACCAGCTTGCTTACAATCGCTTTTTTCCTGGCAAGTAGTTTTGCGCCAACAGCTATAGTAACCGACAAAACCGTTGGCATAGCAGGACATCTGACAATCTTTCTAACACATACGCGCCGCTCTTTTTGGTCCATACGCCCCGCAAAAATCTTATGGATAGCAGTACTCGGTACACAAATCGTGGCAACGCTGATAGCTGTCTATGGATTTTTTATGACGCCGCTTGGCTGGGGATGGGCAGGGTTCGTTTGGGGCTATGCTCTTGTTTGGTTCCTCTTGAATGACCGTGTGAAACTTCTGGCATACCGCATTTTTGATCCCATAAAAAGCAAGACAACAGCCGATTTGACCCCGCAGATTGCTAAGCGAGCTTATGAACTTTATGAAGAAGGTGGAAGCAAAGATAGATGGGCTGTTCAGGATTGGGAGAAGGCTGATAAGAAAATTCGGAAAGATGATTTCAAAAAATGAACCATATGTTATTCCGCCGAATCCTTTCTGAAGGTACCACACCTAAAAGATTTAGTCCATTTTTCATCCTTTTGTCCTATTGATTTTATATCCTAAAAAGTCGCATAATATTGTTGTAAAAGAGAAAAGAAAAAATGAAAAAAGACATTCTGATAGCACTTGCTGATAGACTGTGTAGAGCTGTTGTTTTTATTGCCATTGTTATGTCTTTATCCGATTGTTTCGTTAATTAAATAGTAAAGAACAGTTATCAATATAAATTCAAAATCTAAGGGTTTGTTATGTTTTTTATACAACTATTAATTATTGCAATTTCGTTATTCGCTATTTACAAAATTTCTAAAAGTCTTGTAAAGTCTTTTAAGGAAAGAAAAGAATTGGATAAATTATTTTTTAATTAATAAAGCGGGGTGATAGATAATGTTGTGTTTTTTTAGCAGGTTTTGTGACTCAGCCTGTATCTACAACCATATTTATTATCGTTACCCTGCCTTTATAAATTGTAACATTAATTAATTAAACCATCAATAAATAAATCCCGAATGGGGGTATTTACTTACCAAAAAGATGTAATCCCTTTTTCATCCATTTGCTCTATTGAACAATCTTACTTTTTTCCATATCGTAGTGAGCAGAAAATTGGGACAAATCTTTATTCATTTTCATTAAAAATAGGTGAATCTTATGAGAACTGAAATTACAAATCACAAAGTAGTTTTTGGACGCCATGAAATCTTACCCATTTATGAAGCTGTAACCCGACGATTTTTAACAGCACTAATTGTTGTTCTAATGGTGTCAGCCAATAATTTTTCTCAATCGCTGATACCGGTAAACCTTAGAATGGCTGGTAATTATGTGATCCTGGCAAAATCAGGAATCTCAACTATTCCTACTTCAGTAATTGTCGGAGATATTGGAGTAAGTCCAATTGACCAAACTGCAATAACGGGATTTTCATTAATAGCTGATCCCTCAAATGTTTTTGCAACCTCATCTCAAATAACCGGAAGAATATATGGAGCCGACTTTGCTGATCCAACTCCTTCTAACTTAACCACAGCAGTTGGCGACATGGAAACCGCTTATATCGACGCAGCTGGACGAACAAATCCCGATTTCACTGAACTTGGCGCCGGAGAAATTGGCGGATTGACCCTTGTACCCGGACTCTACAAGTGGAGTACTGATCTATTAATAACAACAAATGTTACTCTTAATGGCAGTTCCAATGATGTCTGGATATTCCAAATAGCAGGTGGAGTTACAATGGCAAATGGTAAGAGGGTTATCCTTACGGGCGGGGCACTACCTAATAATATCTTTTGGCAAAGCTTCGGTAGTGTTGCGATTGGAACGACTGCACACTTTGAGGGAATTGTTTTAGCTCAAACATCAATCACTCTTGGTACCGGTGCATCAGTGAACGGCATTCTGTTGACACAGACTGCAGTTACATTAAATGCAAATGCCGTCAATAGACCCACAGACATTACTGGAGTTGAAACAAAATTTACGTCTTATAGGATCACTTTATCTCAGAACTATCCGAACCCATTCAATCCGTCAACGAGTATTCAGTACAATCTCGAGAAGGCCGGGATGGTCTCCTTAAAAATTTATAATATGCTTGGTAAAGAAGTTGCTACACTTGTAAACGCCAACCAGAATGCCGGCAACTACACCGTGCAGTTCAATACTAACCTGGGAAAACTCAAACTCGCGAGTGGTGTATACTTATATCGCCTGGAAGCTAAATCATTCGTCTCAGTTAAGAAGTTTGTCCTTATAAAGTAAATGCCTTTCCCGATTCCCCCTGAAAATCCGAGGATCGGGATTTTTTAAAAGGTCAGTTATATTTTTTGTAAAAAAATAAAATCTGAGTCACATTTTTTGCTCACCAAAAAGATGTAGTTCCTTTTTCATCCCTTCGTCCGATTGTCACGCTTCAATCAGGTAAATATATTATAACCAATGATCATTATTTAGAAAACAACATTTGAAAAAAATAAAAACAGAAAGGAAATAAATATGTTATACACTATTGCTGTAATTTTAATTGTGCTGTGGTTACTTGGTTTCCTAACTTCCTACACAATGGGTGGTATTATTCACATTCTGCTTGTAATTGCAATTATAATGATCTTGGTCAGAGTCATCAGCGGACGACGAGCAATCTGAACTTAAGTTAAGCGGATATTTATTTATCAAGAAATATTGGTTTAGTTTTTGATTTAAATTCGAAAAATATGATTATACAAATTTATGATTGAGCAAAGTAATCCCTTTCGTGGAATGCGAATACTTATTGGTGCTGCAGCAATTGTAATAATCTTCGCGGGAATTAATCTTGCGCAGTCGGTTGTGGTATTGTTCCTTGTCTCTATTTTTCTTGCAATACTTGGCACCCCATCTGTACTCTGGTTAAAACAAAAACGTATTCCATCAGTGCTTTCAGTTTTAATTGTTATGGCATTTATGATAATTATTTTAATTCTTATTGGTGCACAGATAGGTACATCCTTCAGCAGTTTTTCTAATGGACTTCCTTTAGTACTAACGCAAATCCGCGAGCAGGCTATAGAGCTCAGCGTACTATTGCAAAGCAAAGGCATTTCGGGCACCAAAAATTTTTTCCTGGAATACATTAACCCGGAAGCGATAATGAACTTTACTGCCGGTTTGCTGTCCGGATTGAGTTCAATACTTTCCAGCCTTATCCTGATCCTTCTCACTGCAACTTTTATTCTGCTCGAGGTTTCAAGCTTCCCCAAAAAACTCCGTGCAATACTTGGCGATCCTGACCAGGTGTTTCCCCGTTTCACAAAGTTCGTTATTGATATGAAACGCTATATGGTAATCAAAACTCTTATCAACCTGGCGGCAGGAATTTTAATTGCAGTTTGGATGTATATACTCGGCGTACAATTTCCTATTTTATGGGGATTCCTTGCATTCCTTCTTCATTATATTCCTAATATCGGGGCAATTATCGCCGCTATTCCTCCGGCAATTCTTGCACTTGTTCAACTTGGAATGGGAAGCGCCCTGCTTGTTATTGCCGGTAATATTCTCATCGGATTCATAATAGGTAATATGATTGAACCACGGTTAATGGGCAGGAAACTCGGACTCTCTACATTAGTTGTCTTTATCTCTTTGATTTTTTGGGGAAGCTTGCTTGGTTTGATAGGTGCAATTCTTTGCATACCGCTTACAATGGCATTGAAGTTTGCATTTGAAAGTAATGAAAGCACACGATGGATTGCCGTACTGCTTGGATCAGAAAAGTCGGATGAATTTGTGCCAAAATTAAAGAAACAAAAGAATGACATTAAAAAGTAGAAGTCTTTTCTTGCTGCCATATATTATATATGTTATCGCCTTGATTGAAAGATTATACCATGGTACTTACTATTTTTCTTAAAGGAATTTTAATTGGTTTCGCGATGGCAGTACCTGTTGGACCAATTGGAATTATGTGTATTCGCAAGACGCTTGCCGAAGGACGATTACGAGGATTAATTATAGGTCTTGGAGCTGCAACTGCGGATTTCTTTTATGGTTGTGTTGCTGCATTCGGAATTACAATCATTTCGGATACACTTGTCAGCCAGCGAATATGGATACGGCTGATCGGTGGAGCACTTCTTCTTTATCTTGGAGTAAGAACATTTCGTAAACTTCCTGCTGATCCGAATATTCCTATAAATGACAAGGGGATTTTCAGATCGTATCTTTCATCTTTATTAATAACGATAACTAATCCTTTAACTATTTTTGCTTTCATTGCTGTGTTTGCTGCACTTGGTTTAGAAAATGAAGCCATTATCTTTTCA
>CAZUOC010000195.1:4364-5030 GCA_964622335.1 uncultured Ignavibacteriaceae bacterium | reverse complement strand
GAACAGCCAAAGGAATACTAACAGATGGAGGCATAACAAGTCTGCGAGAATCGCTCGGATAATCATGATGTACACCGTGAAAAATAAAATGCAATTTCTCTCCAAACTTTGATTTAGGCTCAAAATGAAAGATAAAGCGATGAAGCGTATACTCAGCAAGAGACCAAACAATTATGCCCAATAAAACAAGAGTAAAAATAGTTATGAACGAAAATTCGTAGGTGGCTATAGATTTATACATAAAAAATCCTATAACAGGAAGATATATTACTAATGGTACTGCCGGATGAACTTTCGATAATGCTTCCATAAAATCACTTTTAAACATCCGTACAGTTTCATCTTTATTGGATTTATAATTTTTTGTCATATTAATTCACCTTTTTTCCTTAATCGCACGCTAATTTAAGAATATTTTTTTCAAGAATAAAATAGATAATTGTTTCCCTTTAGTAACTAAATTTAATAAGATTTATTCATAATCAAGCAAATTTTATTTGATATTAAAAGTTAAAGTTTTAATATTTTGTGCAATATTCTTTGTTTTTATCTTTTCTCACTTGAAAATGCGGAGGTAAAATGCCCAATAACGTTGAAAGGGAAAGATGGGGGACCAAAATAGGTTTAATACTTGCCGTTGCAGGAAACGCAGTCGGGCTTGGAAAT
>CAZUOC010000195.1:0-4354 GCA_964622335.1 uncultured Ignavibacteriaceae bacterium | reverse complement strand
CAGGCAGCCCAAAACGGAGGTGGAGCTTTTATGATTCCGTATTTCATTTTCTTCTTAATTCTTGGTATTCCTTTAATGTGGATTGAATGGGGAATTGGAAGAAATGGAGGAAGATTCCGACACGGAAGTGCCCCGGGAATGTTCGATGTAATCTGGAAAAATAAGCTTGCAAAATATTTTGGTGCTCTTGGCCTCTTTATTTCTATGACTATCATGATTTATTACACGTATATCGAATCCTGGACTTTAGGCTTTAGCTTTTTTTCAATTGGGAAAATGTACTTTGGTGAAACTACCGCCGAAACTATGAGAGCTTTTCTTTATGGTTACCAGGGAAGAGAAGTTAACCAATATTTTTCAAGTCTACTTCCCGCTTATGGTCTAATGATCGTAACATTCATTTTGAATTTTTGGGTTTTGTACAGAGGAATTTCTAAGGGGATTGAGAAGCTTGCTAAAATTGCTTTGCCTTTATTATTTTTATTCGCTTTTATTCTAGCAATTAGAATAATTACACTTGGCACTCCAGATCCCTCAATTCCGGAAAATTCTGTATGGAACGGTTTCGCTTTTATATGGAATCCCGACTTTAGCCAACTTGGTAATCCTACTATCTGGTTAGCTGCGGCAGGACAAATATTTTTTACTCTTTCGGTTGGAATGGGAACCATTCACGCTTATGCAAGTAATCTTACTCCGAAAGATGATATAGCACTTTCAGGATTAACAACAGCAGCAACAAACGAATTTGCCGAAGTTATTTTAGGTGCAAGCATTGCTATTCCGGTTGCTGTGGCATTCTTTGGATTGAACGAAACTCAGGAATTCGCAAGAGGAGGAGCTTTCGATCTTGGATTTGTATCAATGCCTTTAATTTTCCAAAGAATCCCATTGGGTGAGTTTTTCGGATTTCTCTGGTTTCTTCTTTTATTCTTTGCCGGAATAACTTCTTCAGTAGCGATGGGACAGCCTGTCGTTGCGTTCTTAGAAGATGAATTTGGTATGAGCAGGCAGAAAGCAGTTATTACTTTAGCAGTAGTTGTCCTGATCGCCGTTCAGTTTGTTGTATTCTTTCTTAAGTTCGGCTTCCTTGATGAAATGGATTACTGGGCAGGTACTTTTGGTCTTGTGGTTTTTGCTCTGGTAGAAACAATTTTATTTATGTGGGTCTTCGGTGCTGATAAAGCATGGGCAGAGATGAATACAGGAGGAGATTTTCAAATACCGAAAATATTTTATTATATAATGAAATATTTAACTCCAATCGTTCTGTTTGTAGTAATGATATGGTGGTTTATAAATGACGCTTTACCAATATTATTGTTATCTAATGCATCTCCCGATTCTGTTCCCTATATCTGGGGTGCAAGAGTATTGATGTTGATTATAATAGCAGGATTAATCTTTATGGTTAAAAAAGCGTGGAGTGGTCATTCTGAAGAAAATAATATTACTTTAAATGACAATTAATTTTAAAATGATTTTAATTATCAAAGGAGAAAGATGAATACAGGAGGCATTATATTTATTGCAATTGCCTGGAGCTGTATAATTGTACTAACAGTTTACTGTTTTTATAAGGTAATAAAATCAGAACGAAAACAAAACAGCTAAATGCCTTGTGATTTAACCTGATCCATTATCAGGTTGTTAATATTAATGGGCTCTTCTTTTTTTGTTTTTGGCAATGGTTTGTAAACCGTATTAGAATCGGCAGTTGCCAGTTTTATTCTACCTTCCTTCAGAAACTTGTATAGTAAATCATTTTCAATAAGATAATAGAATTGTTTCCTGAACTCATCGAGAGAGATTCCACAGGTTGCCGCATACTTAGCTAATTCATGTGGATCCTCGAAATCAGCCTGGTTAAGCCTAAGCATGTATCTTCTTGCTATATAAAAAGTCTCCGAGCTTGGGTCAACCATTCTAACTCTTGTTCGTCCTGTTGCAGGATCTATAATTTCATTAAAATAAAGAGGGACAAAATAACCATTTTGTATAGACACCATTGCCCCACTACCACCATTAATTATAAATTGAGCAGCAGAGAAACCGAGGTCACGTGTATATTCCATATCAAAAGGAATGGGATCGGCACATCTCAATTCATAGCCGATATTTTTAGCAACCACAGTAACTTTGAGTCCATATTCTTTCAGCTTTTCCTGAACTCTATATTTAAGGATTTCACCGAAATTAATTTCAGCGATTCTGATATTATCGTGGGCATCTCTTTCAATATCAACTAAAGATTCAAGATCACTTGTATCGAGTCTTTCTACAAGCCCCTCTGCAAGAATTGCAACACCATCACTTTTTCCGTAACTCAATCTTTTAATAATTGCTCCAACAAGAACATCTACCATATGTGAAAGTTTAATTACTTTGTCCGGAAATTCTTCAGGAATAAGTGTTAAAGTTGCGCCTGCAGCTTTACCAATGCTGAGAGCAAGATGCCCGGCTTTTCTTCCCATAGAAACAACAAAGTACCATCTTGAAGTTGTATTGGCATCAACCATAAGATTTTTAACAACTTCAACACCAATATGTCTAGCAGTCTGAAAACCGAAAGTTGGTATACCATGTGGAAGATCGAGATCGTTATCAATTGTTTTAGGAACGTGAACAACCTTAATCCTATCACCTGCCATTTCATCAACTTTTAAAGCACTGAACGCAGTATCATCTCCACCGATTGTTATAAGCTTATCTACGTTTAATCTTAAAAGTGAGGTAACTGTATTCTCAAGAAGCTTTTTATCTTTTGTAGGATTTGAACGTGAAATTCCGATATATGAACCGCCTCTGAAGTGTATACGGCTCACATTGTCAATAGTTAATTCTTTTGTGTGGGAAATATCTCCTTCCATTATCCATTTAAAGCCGTCTTTTACACCAATTACTTCTATACCTTCAACAACGGCTCGGATGGTTGCTGCACCAATAACGCTGTTTATTCCGGGAGCTGGTCCACCGGCAACAAGAATCGCAAGTTTTTTAGGGGCTATCGACATTTTACATTTTCTCCTTCATAAAATATTTTATCATCTAACAGGTTTATTTTTTATTCTTAACTTACAAAATTTTTAATTTTGCAAATTTAAGCATTAGTTGTTTAACGTTGTTACCCTCAAAAACTACAGTCGCTTTTTGCATTTCCCCGGCTCCTGTAACTTGTGTAACTTTTCCAAGTCCAAACTTTTCGTGCATTACCCTGCTACCCGGTCTCACAAATTTATTATCCTGATCAAAATCTTCGTAATCTACGGTTTCGAAATATTCATAGTAGATTTCCTTTTTAGATTTCCTTTGTGAAGACTTTCTTCCTATACTTCCGTTTACTTCTTTAAGCACCGCGGGTTTTAATTCATCTATAAATCTTGACCGGCTTTGATATGCAACTTCGCCAAAACGGTATCTTGATCTGGCATGAGAAATATATATTTTTTGCTGAGCACGTGTCATAGCAACATAAAAGAGTCTTCTTTCCTCTTCAACAGTTGCATCTGAATTAAAGCGATTCGAAAGAGGAAAAATATCTTCTTCACAGCCTGAGATAAAAACTATCGGAAACTCAAGTCCTTTAGCGCTATGTACAGTAAGCAATGTTACAGAATTGGCAGTGCCTTCGTAGGAATCAACATCAGCAACAAGTGAAACTCCTTCTAAGTACTCTTCCAACTTTGCATCTTTATTTGAGGTTGAAAATTCGCTTAAAGAATTTAACAATTCATTAATGTTTTCAAGGCGTGCACGTGATTCGGGAGTGCCTTCTTCCTTAAACATTTTAAGAACCCTTAACTCATCTACCATCGCCCGTGAAAGTTCGCCTAAAGATAATTTATCTTTAAGATCAGTATATTTTTCAAGAAGTAATCTAAAAGCTTTAACATTCTTTTGAATTCTTTCTTTAATATCTATTACTTCGAAAATCCTTCCCATAGTATCAAAAAGTGAAATATCATGCTTTCTAGAAAAAGCAATCATTCTTTTAATTGTTGTGCTTCCAATGCCTCTTTGAGGAAAGTTCATTATTCTTAATAAACTTTCTTCATCATTATGATTAGACAAAACTCTTAAATATGCTACTATGTCCTTTACTTCTTTTCGTTTATAGAATTCAATTCCACCAATTATTCTGTAAGGAATCTTTTCTCTTCTGAATATATCTTCGAGCGCACGCGATTGTGCATTTGTCCTGTAGAGAATTGCAATATCTTTAAGAGAAAGTTTTTTCTTTGATATCTCTTGTTTGATATACTTTGCTATTTGAAAGGCTTCATCCTTTTCATCTGCACATTTAATTAATGTAAGAAGTTCCCCGTCATTATTTTCCGTCCATAAAGTTTAAACC
>CAZUOC010000194.1:0-5039 GCA_964622335.1 uncultured Ignavibacteriaceae bacterium | reverse complement strand
ACATGCAAAAAATATGAGGCAAACAATCTACGAACATGCATGGGACGGCGAATGGTTTCTCAGAGCTTATGATGCTAACGGCAAAAAAATCGGCTCTAAAGAAAATGAAGAAGGTAAAATTTTTATTGAAAGCCAGGGTTGGTGCATTTTAGGTGGTGCCGGTTTTGAAAATGGATATGCTCAAAAGTCATTGGAAAGTGTCGGTAAACATTTAGCCACATCAAACGGAGTGATTTTACAACAGCCCGCATTCCAAAAATATTATGTTAACCTGGGTGAGGTTAGTTCCTATCCTCCTGGTTATAAAGAAAACGCCGGAATCTTTACTCATAATAATACCTGGATACAGATTGCTGAAACAATACTGGGCAACGGCGACAAAGCAATGGAATATTATAAAAGCATTTGCCCCTTGAATAAAGAAGATCAAATAGACATTTACCGTTCCGAACCTTATGTTTACAGCCAAATGACTGCAGGCAGAGATGCACAAACACCTGGGGAAGGAAAAAATTCCTGGCTTACCGGTACTGCCGCATGGTCGTTCGTATCTATCTCACAATACATACTTGGCATTCGTCCGGATTTTAAAGGACTAATAGTTGACCCTTGTATTCCAGGTTCATGGCAGGAATTTACAGTTGTAAGAAAATTCAGGAACAGTGTATATAATATTCACGTAAAAAATCCGAAGAAGATAAACAAAGGTGTCAAGAGTTTTCTTTTAGATGGAAAGCTTTTTGAGGGCAACATTATTCCTGATCTTAACGATGGAAAAGAACATAAAGTTGAAGTAGAACTTGGATAAATAAAAATTCTTTTCGAGTTAGGATAACATTGCACTAATCAATTTAATTTTAGATTTTATACTATAATTTCTTAAAATACTCAGTCTTAAATGAGAAAATCTTTTCTTTTTTTAATTACATCTCTAAGTCTGATTCTTTATAGTTGTTCGTCCAGTAGATTTACAAATTTCATTACAACTGATAAAAATAAACTAATGGATGGTGACAAAGAATTCCGCTTTGTTTCGTTCAATATCCCAAATCTTCATTACATAGAAGATTACCTTAATTTTGATGCTTCAAATCCATGGCGTCTCCCCGATGAATATGAAATCAGAGATGCACTTGAAACAATAAATCAGCTTGGAGGTAAAGCTGCAAGAATGTATGTTTTATCCGTTCGCAAGCCGGGTGAATCTCCTAAAATTATTCGTCACGTTTTAGCTCCAGGAGTTTTTAATGAACAGGCTTTCAGAACTTTAGATAAGGTAATGCAAATTGCAAACGAAGTCGGAATTAGAGTGATTATTCCCCTTGTAGATAATTGGTGGTGGTGGGGTGGTCCCCTAGAATATGCCGCTTTCAGAGGCAAACAAAAGGAAGAGTTCTGGACGGATCCACAATTAATTTCCGATTTCAAAAAAACTGTGGCATTTATTATTAACAGGAAAAATACTTACACGGGAGTTTTATATAAAGACGATAAAGCTTTGTTGGGATGGGAAACCGGCAATGAACTTGAATGCTCATTTAGCTGGACTAATGAAATCGCTAAATACATAAAGAGTTTGGATAAAAATCACTTAGTTATAGAAGGGACACACAATCCATTATTAACTCAAGATGCAATTGATGATACCAATATTGATGTCCTTTCAACGCATCATTATGGAAATCCAACCAATTCATTAAAAAATATTGTAAAGAATAAAGAACTGGTAAAAGATAAAAAACCGTATTTTATTGGCGAGTTTGGTTTAGTTCCTCCATCATCAATAAAAGCTATTTTAGATAAGGCTATTGACAATGATCTTTCGGGAACTATGATCTGGAGTTTAAGATTCCATAACAGGGATGGTGGATTTTACATGCACGTTGAAAAGACAGGGGCGGAACCTTACCGTTTTCCCGGATTTGCTTCTGGGACTATCAACAACGAAAAAGAAATCATTAATATGATGAGAGAGAAAGCTTATGAAATTGATGGCAAAAACCCTCCTCCATTGGAAATCCCTCATCCCCCGGAATTGCTTGATATAAAAGATGCCTTTGATATTTCATGGAGAGGATCGACCGGAGCTTCTTCTTATATTATAGAAAGAAGAAAATCGGACAGCAATAACTGGATTGCAATAGCCAATAATGTTTCAGATGCTATCAAAGCTTACAAACCTTTATTTATGGATACAACTGCAATTCTTGGTAAAGAATATTTTTATAGGATAAAAGCTGAAAATGAAAGCGGAATATCTGAACCTTCAAATGAAGTTGGGCCCGTTAAAGTTAATTTTTTAAAAATTGTTGATGAGTTAGCCGATTCCTCAAAAATATTGCTGAAGGAAGGTAACCTGCAATTCATAAAATATAAAGACATTTATAAAGCAAAAGAAGACAACAGTCGATTACAAGCAGGTCCCGGTTCTTATATTATTTATAATATAACGGAGAGTATTATATCATTTAAAATTTATACTTTCAATAACCAGCCGGGATGCAGTGTTACAATTTCAGCATCTAAATCATTAGATAATTTTTCAAATCTTAGTACAAAAACAGAAAGTTTTCCACAGTATAAAAATGTTTACGACTTTTTTAATCCCGTTATTTACACTTGTGAAGAATTTCCACCTAATACTAAATTTATAAGAATTTCCTTTGATGATGATGTGCAATTATGCCGTGCTGAAATTGAATATACCAAATAATTATTTCCAATAAATAAAAACAGTAAAATGAAACGAGTTATATTTTTTCTTTCGCTTTTTGCTTTAATAAATCTCAATGCCGGAGGCATATTAAAACTTGAATCCGGTAATATAGAGATGCCTTCCATTTTTTCAGATAACATGGTTCTTCAGCGAAATACTGATGTAAGCTTTTGGGGGAAAGCTGAACCAAATATGAAAATAAGTATTAATACCACGTGGGGAGAATCTTCAAATACAATTGTTAATTCTGATGGAAAATGGTTAACAAAAATAAAAACTCCACAAGCAGGTGGTCCATATGAGGTTAATCTTCAAATCGGTGATTCTGTTATAACATATAAGAATGTTTTAATAGGTGAAGTCTGGCTTTGTTCAGGACAATCAAACATGGAGATGCCTGTGCAAGGCTGGCTTCCCGCTAACCCGATTTTAAATTCTAAAGAAGAGATAGAAAAAGCTAACTATCCAAGTATCAGGTTATTTACAGTAGCTCGTGCTATTTCAAACAAAGAAGAATTCAATTGTAAAGGACAATGGGAAGAGTGTAACCCAAAAACAGTAGCAACTTTTAGTGCTACAGCTTATTTTTTCGGCAAGAACTTATATGATGAATTGAATATACCTGTTGGATTGATACATTCAAGCTGGGGTGGAACACCTGTCGAAGCCTGGACAGGAGCAAAATTTCTTGGAAGAGAAAAAGATTTTCAAAAAGTTTTAGAGGACATAAAAAACAGTGGACCTGATATTGAAAATTATAATGAATGGCTCCTCACTCATCCTGTAGTTGATGTTAGCAAGAAAGAAGCTGATAATAAATGGATGAATCTTGATTTTAATGACTCGGAATGTTCGGAAATAAACTATACTGACAGCAATTGGAATGTGATGAATTTGCCTCAATACTGGGAATCAACTGAGGTTGGAAATTTTGATGGAGCAGTCTGGTTTAGAAAAGAAATTAAAATCCCACCGAACTGGATAGGAAGAGATCTTGTACTTGAGCTCGGTCCCATAGATGATATGGACAGAACTTATGTAAACGGTTTTCTGATAGGCTCACGTGAAAAAGAAGGTTACTATAATGTAGATCGGGTTTATAACATACCTGGAAGTGATGTATTACCGAATAAACTCGTAATTGCAGTTAGAGTCGTTGATAATCAGGGCGGCGGAGGTCTCTGGGGAACAAAAGAAAAATTAAAAATCTATCCACCCGGTTCTAATGAACAAATTTCATTAGCATCTGAATGGAAGTATCTTCCTGTAGCCGAATATAGAGATCAAAAATTTTTTGTCTTTGGTGCAAAGGGAAATAATTTCAATGAGCGACCCACGGTAAAGCTTGCTCTAACACCTTATACTCCTACATTACTTTTTAATGGAATGATAAACCCTTTGATTCCTTATTCAATCAAAGGTGTTATTTGGTACCAGGGAGAAGCAAATACAGGTAACCCTGAAGCTTACACAACTCTCTTTCCTTTAATGATAGAAAACTGGAGAGAAGAATGGAATGAACAATTTCCATTCTATTATGTACAAATAGCTCCATTTGATTACGGAGATCAAACTCACTCTGAAAGATTACGGGAAGCACAGTTAAAAACTCT
Source organism: uncultured Ignavibacteriaceae bacterium (assembly GCA_964622335.1). Taxonomy (GTDB): domain Bacteria; phylum Bacteroidota; class Ignavibacteria; order Ignavibacteriales; family Ignavibacteriaceae; genus RBG-16-34-14. Next base: position 710 of record CAZUOC010000194.1, on the reverse strand, counting down.
ATTAGTTCCAAGTACAGGTATGGCAGTTACTTTGGACATAGGCGATCCGAATTCAATTCATCCTGGAGATAAGGAAGATGTGGGAGATAGATTAGCAAGATGGGCTTTAGCAAAAAACTATAATATCGATATCCCCTACTCCGGTCCCATATACAAATCGATGAAAGTTGATGGAGATAAAATTATTCTTTCTTTCGACTATGCACAGGATGGTTTAATAATTAAAGAAAGAAATGGTGAAAATAATTTTTTAATTGCTGGTAAGGATAAGGTATTCAAAAAAGCAACTGTAAAAATCGATAACGATAAACTAATTATATCAAATAAAGAAATAAAAAATCCGTTAGCTGTAAGATATTGTTTTACAAATACTTCTGAGGCTACTTTATTTGATAATGATGGTTTGCCTGCATCATCATTCAGAACAGATGACTGGAATGAATAAGATTATCCTTTCTTTACCATAACATATTTAAAATAAAAAAGGTGATCTATTAAAAGATCACCTTTTGAATTTCCACCCAATTAAATGAACATTTACTTAAGCAGCATCATCTTTTTGATGAACTTATAATCACCGGCTTCAAGGCGATAGAAATAAACACCTGATGCCAGTTTACTGCCATCGAAAGGAATAGCATAAGCACCGGCATTCATATAAGAATTAACCAATGTAGCTATCCTCTGACCCAATATATTATAAACCGTCA
>CAZUOC010000193.1:0-5043 GCA_964622335.1 uncultured Ignavibacteriaceae bacterium | reverse complement strand
TTGCTATCACTTTAAGGATGGTTTCGTAATGATTGCATAATTTTACACGACTTTTCTTAGCAGTAATCAATCATCACAATACATATTAAATTTAAACAATTTTTTACTTTAAGGTTAGTAATTAATTAAACAATCAGATGACGATTAACAATTTATGTTAAATGTTAATCATTGAATAATGCAGATTGTTTGCGACATTCTAATAGAAAGGATCTGGTTTAGTTTAAAACCAATTACCTTTTTTAAACCCATCCTCTTAATTTACATGCTTCCGCGACTCTTGCAACACCAACAACCATTGCTCCAAGTCTGGGATGTACTTTCTTTTCATTCATTGCATCACGAACTGTATGGAAAGCTTTGGTTAGTTTATCATCAACGTGTTTGTGCACAACCTCTTCGGTCCAGAAATAAGAATATTTGTCCTGTACCATTTCAAGGTAAGATACAGTAACTCCGCCTGCACTGGCAAGGATATCGGGAATAACATAAATCCCTTTTTTATTTAAGATAAGATCAGCTTCAGGAGTCGTCGGTCCGTTTGCGAGTTCACAAATTATTTTTGCTTTAACTTTATCAGCATTATTGCCAGTGATAGAATTTTCAAGTGCTGCAGGGTAAAGAACCTCAACATCGAGTTTAAGAAGATCGTTGTGTAGAATTTTTTTTGAGCCCGGAAAGTTTATAACACTTCCGGTTTTTAATTTGTGCATGACAAGCTCTTTAGCCTCAAAACCACCGTGATTATAAATTGCCCCCTTTGAATCGCTGACAGCAATTAATTTTCCTCCGCCGAAAATTTCCTGGTGTAATAAAGCTACGCGCTGCCCCGCATTTCCAAATCCCTGTATTGCAAATTTTCCAGTCGGATCGATATTAAGAACTTTGCATGCCTCTCTTACTGTAATCACTCCGCCTCTTGCAGTAGCATCTCGTCTTCCTTCCGTTCCGCCAATTTGAGTTGGCTTGTCAGTCATAACCCCGGGTTGATGATGATTAACAATTGTTTCGTACTCGTCCATCATCCATGCCATTGTTTGCGGATTTGTATAAACATCAGGCGCTGGGACATCTTTATCTGCTCCTATTAAAGGTGCTATTGCACGGATATATTCTCTTGAAAGATTTTCCAACTCACGTTCAGACATATTTTTAGGATCGCAAATTACTCCGCCTTTTCCACCGCCCAGTGGCAGATCAACAACTGCGGTTTTCCATGTCATCCAGCATGCCAAAGCGCGAATTGTATCAACAGTTTCATCAGGGTGAAAACGGATGCCGCCTTTAGCAGGACCGCGTGCATAATTGTATTGAATGCGGTGACCTTTAAATATTTTTACTCTACCATTATCCATTTTAACATGAAGAGTAAAATTATATTCCCGCTGCGGCTGGATGAGCAGATCAATTGTTGCATCCTCTAAGTTGAGAAGTTTTGCAGCTTCGAGAATTTGTTGTTGGGCTACATTAAATGAGTTGTATGAGTCCATAATCATTCCTTATCGTTTTGCGAACTAAGTGATTCATCAATTTCTGTTTGATCTTTTGTTGGAGGAGTAGTTAAAATAATTTTGTACCAGCAGTTCTTGCAGGTAAGAATTCTGTCCACATTTAAAAGTACCTGTTGCCAGGGGCTTAACTTATGACCGCAGTGCGGACATTTGTCAGGAATCTTTTCTTTATTTGAATTATCTTCCATTTTGATTTCCCGGTTTAAAAATCACTCCCTTGTTTTTATGTCCATTCATTTTAATGACCAGGGGATTTTCGAATCTTAAATGTCTCGTGAATTCCATTGTCTCAACAGGCTTTTGTTCTAAAAGCCATTTCCAATCGAGGCTGCCGATCTTTTTTTCCAGGTTGACTGTAAAGTATCCCACCATAAAAGAAATAATATTCTGGAAGAAATGTGAACCCTGCGAAGGTTCTACTGATATTTCTTTAAAGTCTGCTTCTATTATTGCTTTTGCACCGGAGATTTGTTCCCAGGTAACAGGAATACCGAGCCACGGGTCGAGAGTTCCCCATCTTCCAACACCGATTAACAAGTATGGTTTTTTCTCTGAAAGCAGTTTTCTATTGAAAAGACTAACTTCGCGGGCAACGTCCCTGCTTTTTGCACGGTCAAATAAATTATAATCTATAAGAACGACATCTTTAATATCATCTATTAAACCGTTTCCAAGAACCTTTTCGCTGTAGCAGATAACTTCATCTTTTTCAAATTCATTAATCTTTATTTCTTCGGATTCTCTTGTTATAACCAATGGTCTCATTTGTAGAATACTAAATTGTTTTGGTTGACTATCTTCGACGGTTAAATTTCCAGCAAACTCAATTTCAATTGGAGTTCCCATTCCCCACGTTCCCATATCCAGAAGAAGTTCCAATATTTCCGGAAGAGGGAATAGCTTGCCTCGTAGTACCGGACCGAAGGTTATAACCCTTGTTCCAATTCTTCCTAGTCCATCTGTTATATTGTCATTCTCAGGGGAATAAGTCGAGCCGGCATATTTAAGTGCCCCATCATTTTCCGCAACATCAAGATCATATTGTTTTAAAAGAATGTCATGAGTTTTGTAAGCTGACTGTGAATGTTCATTCAATTGCAGAGCATAGAAATTTCTCTGGCTGTTGTTTAAGGATTCTTCCACAGAATAAAATTGTATAAGATCTGTTGGATATTTTGGACAGAAGCGAACTGTGTTTCCCCCTTCAACTACTGTTTTACCTAAACCAAGCGCGACAGATACAGTTCCATCTGAAGATTTTTGAGGCGGCTGCGGATAAAAATTATAAGATTTTGCAACGCCTGAAAAATCCGGGTAAAACTTTTTATCTCTTGTTACTCCTATCATCTTCTGAACAATGACCGCCATCTTTTCTTCTTCAAGCCGGTAAGAGGTAAGTTTTACATAATCTTTTGCTCGCTGATAAAATGTTGAAGCATAAACTCTTTTTATTGTATTAACAAGATCAGTCAATCTTATTAAAGGATTGTATTGATTATTTGGAATCATATAAGTTGCATAAACACCTGCAAAAGGATGATATTGTGAATCTTCTAAAAGACTTGACGACCTAACAGCGAGGGGAGTACGGATCAAAGTAAGAAAGGCTTCAAGATTTTCCAGAACATCTTTGGGAAATCTTCTGGCTTCCACAAAACGTTTTGTTATTTCTTCATCATCATTACAGTCAATTGCGAAGTTTCTTAAATTATTATCTTCGACAAACTGATCAAAAACTTCTGTGCCAAGTACAACAGCGGGGGGAACAAATATTTTTACATTCTTGAATTGGTTCCTGACATTATAATTATTGATTAACGTATTTACAAATCCGAGTCCTCTTGCCTTACCTCCGAGAGAACCTCCGCCGATTCTTGCAAAGCTGCTGTTAGGATCAAAAGTTTCTTTCGAGAAGTCTGTAATTATTCCTCTTTGTCTGTTATGCCGGTAGCCCCTCAGAATGAGTATAAGATCATTCCTTAATTCTTCTACAGATGGAAAATCAGATACTCTGCCGGGTCTGAGTTTGTGAGCAAGCCAGAATTCAGTTCTTGCTTTCAGCCAGTTAGAGAAATGATTTCTTTCCGCATGGTATCTTACACTTTCTTCAGGAACGACTTTTAACTGATGTTCTATGCTTAAAAGATCACTTGCGCGTCCTACTTCAATTCCATTAGGAGTTGTGAATATAAAATCACCGAAGCTGAAGTGTTGATACATAAATTGCCTTAATTCATTTAAAAGAAAAGGAGAGTTTTTTAAAATGAATGAAGCATCAACTGATTCTGCTAACCCGGTGTTCGTAGGCATGTTCGACATTAAGAGTATCGGGATATCGGAAATATCCTGTTTAACATTTTTTGCAAATTCCAATCCAGCCTGCGAATCATGACTTCCTTTGCGAGGGAAGTCAATATCTGAAATTATACCGAGAAGAAATTCTTTGTAAAGTTTATAGAACTCCCAGGCTTCTTCGTAATTGGAACATAGAAGTATCTTTGGTCTTGCACGCATTCTCAAAAATTTATGTGAAAGATTAATACCTTCAGAGATTAATCTTTGCGACTGCTTTAACATTTCCGTGTAAATGATCGGAAGGAAGGAGGAATAAAATCTTACATCATCTTCAATCACAATTACAGTTTGTACCCCAACCATTTTTGTATCGTGATCGACATTCATCCTGTCTTCGAGGTACTTTATTATTGCGATAATTATCCTGAAATCTCCTTGCCAAATAAAAATTTTATCAAATACAGAAGTATCTTCCTGCAGAAGCAGATTGTTCAACTCTTTATTGTCGTGGGCAAGAAGGACAACCGGGATTTTTAACTCCGATTCTTTGACAAGCCGTGCGAGTTTTATTGCCGGCATATCTTCCACATGCATTGTGGTAATGATCATATCGAAGCGTTTTTCATTTTTGGCTAAGTCGATTGCTTCGGCACCGCTTGAAACTCTTGTTAATTCCGGTGAGTGACTGAGGTTTAATCCCTGGTATTCATTTCTTATAAGTTCATAAAGTCTTCCATCTTCTTCAAAGAGATATAGATCGTAAAGGCTGGAAACAAGTAGAACGTTTCTTATTCTTAACCGCATAAGATTCTGGAATCCCTGGAAACGGTTTCCATATCCATGCTCAACCCAGAGGTCGTCGAATTTATCTCTTATATCTTCAAAGCGTGGTTTCATAGCTTAAAAATAATTCTTTTTATCTTGTAGTGACCTCACCCCACGCCCCTCTCCTTGTGAAGGAGAGGGGGCAATGTGATTTGTTTAATTCAAAATATATGACTTTAGTCAATTATTTGAGAATTATTTTGGCGAAAGCCATTATCTATATATCAAATATCTTCCCCGACATAAATGTCGGGGCTATTAAATTAGATAGTTTACACAACTCCCTGGTCAATCATAGCATCGGCTACTTTTAAGAAGCCGCCGATGTTTGCACCATTTACATAATTGCCGGGAGTACCGAACCGGTCAGCCATTTCTATACAGGTATGATGAATATCATGCATAATCATCC
>CAZUOC010000192.1:0-5076 GCA_964622335.1 uncultured Ignavibacteriaceae bacterium | reverse complement strand
TAGAACCGTAAATATTCTTTGCACCATTTTTTTTCAGAGCTTCAACAGCGCTTACCAAAGTACCAGCCGTATCAACAAGATCATCAACTAAAAGAACATCTTTATTTCCAACATTACCGATAATGTTAACCACTTCAGCCTGATTTTGTTTTGGTCTCCTTTTATCAATTACAACAAGACCGCAATGGAGCCTTGTTGCGTAAGATCTTGCCAGTTTAATACCCCCGATATCCGGAGAAACAACTACAAGATTTTTACCTTTATCCTTAAAGAGCCCTGAGAATAAACTCGAGCCGTACAAGTGGTCAAAAGGTATATCAAAAAATCCCTGTATCTGTGCCGCGTGTAAATCCATTGTAATTACTCTATCGGCACCGGCAACCGCAATAAGATTAGCCACCAGCTTAGCAGTAATAGAAACCCTGGGTTGGTCTTTTCTATCCTGTCTTGAATAACCAAAATATGGAATTACCGCCGTAATTCGTTTTGCCGACGACCTTTTGGCGGCATCAATCATTATTAAAAGTTCAAATATATTATCAGACGGAGGAATTGTCGGCTGGATAATAAAAACATCCAAGCCCCTGATATTCTCAAGATATTTTACCCAAATCTCACCGTCACTAAATCTTTTTAACTCGACTAATCCTAATGGCTCTCCCAGATACTCAGCAATTTTCTCAGCTAATGGTCTGTTGGAACTCCCTGAAAAAATCTTATACCCGGCTGTAGCCATATATAAAAATGATAACTCACTTTTCTTAAAAAATAGACGTGAAATATAATTAAATCGCTTTGGTAAGTCAATAAATACTATTTACGGTAAGTACAGCATTTCTAACAGTTCTGCCTAAAAATCAGTCTTTTTTCTTCCGGAATAAAAATATTATGACTATCAAAAGAACCATACCGGAGAGGACATAAATCCAGTAAGGAGTTTCCTTTAATTTGAAGGGTATAAACGTGACTGAGATAGTTTTACCACTCCCAATTTCGGCAAGAGTATAATCCCATGTTAGAGTTTGCCCATTTTCTTTAAGAGCGTTATGAGTAACAATATTACCGTAGAATTTATACATATATGTTACTTTATACTTGCTTCCATCTATTCCAAAACCGGTTGCAATGGGAGGGATGTACTGAGTAAAAATCTTTTGACCAGACGCACCATCTTTAAGTGAAAACTGAAAGTCTTCAAATATTCTCATCCGGCTCAGTGAATCAATATTTGTAAAATTTAAATCAATTGAAGAATGTGTGGTACTGTCTACTGAATCAATAAAAACTGTAATATTTTCTATCGTGGTGTATTTTGAAGAGAATTCCTTTCTTATAAGATCGGGATTAAAAATACCAATTTTATTTATAGTTGAAGTGTCTATTGCCTGAGGCAAATTCACCCAGTAATCAATTTTCATTGTACCTGAACCATCAGGATATAGTTGAACCTCCTGCGTGTAGTTCAGGCAGCCGCAAATCGAAATAAGGAATGTAAATACTAAAAAACCAACTATTGAACGAGGAAGATTCTTAATCAGCATTTTCAAAAACCGGGCTTCCAACAATTTTGCTTTCCAAGTAAAAAACTATTTGTAGAAATATATCTAATTTTTCATTAAGTTTTTGCCATTCTTAAAGGAGTATTATGCCAACTTATGAGTATAAGTGTATGAATTGCAATCATACTTTCGAGGTTTTCCAGTCAATGAGTGCTGAACCGGTAAAAGAATGCCCTAAATGTAGCAGTTCGGTAAAACGATTAATCGGATCGGGGTTAAGTCCCATTTTTAAAGGCAGCGGTTTCTATCAAACAGATTATAAAAACAATTCCGGTAAACCTGATTCTTCAAAAGAGAAAGAAAGTAAAAAAGAAGAGACTAAAAAGGAGACTAAGAGTTCAGATAAATCGGAGAACACTAAGAAGAATTAAAAAAATAAAATTTAATAGTAGATAAACCCGTTCTCTGTTAACAAGAACGGGTTTAATATTTTATTATTAGAAATCCTGACCGATGGAAATGTAGTATTTAGGAGTAGAAAATTGTTTAACGTTATAAGCCCACGCAACATCAAACTTTAATAAAAAGCCTAAGAAAAAAATTCTTGCTCCAATTCCTGTACCCATCAGTAAATCCCTTGATATAATAGTATTATTTACATCTCTCTCAAAAAATCTTAATTGTTTACTGTTATTCCAGGCAGTACCCATATCTAAAAAGATGTTTCCCAGAATATTGCTAAACAAAATCGGTAAAGCTCCGGTAACCAGGTATTTAATCAATGGAAACCGAAACTCAAGATTCATCAACGAATACTTAGTTCCAATTTGCTCAGCATAATCATAACCGCGTAAAGGCAAAGCAGCTGTTAAAAATGCAAAGTCTGAAGCTGACTCTAGCGGAACATCGGTGGTAGCAAAAGACCTGTTTATCCAATTTTCAACTCCGCCGATAAAAAATCTCTGCGGATTTGCGCCTGCAGAAAACCCGCCAGAAAACCTCAAGGCAAATGAGTAGTCAGTTCCAAACCTAAAGTAAGTTCTGTAGTCTCCAAGTAAAGAATAAAAGCTTAAATCTCTTCTGTTTAAACCGGGATTTCCAAGTACATCAAGCCTATAGCGGGTTCCTTCAATTGGAGCAGTATATCCCCAAAGAACGTTATCATGAACAAAACTTGCACTCGGGACTAAGTAAGAAACATGCTCTGAAAGTACATTCGGGTCATCAAGATCTTCGTTGGAAAGATTAAGCCAGCTTAATCCTACATCAACTCTGTAAAAGCGATTAAGCGGATAGCTCATCGAACCAACTGCCCCAAAATTTCTGAAACGATAAAGATCAGTGTAAAGACCTCTTGTAAGATATACGAAACGGGCAGTATGGAAGAGTTCTATACCATAATTAATTCTTTCAGGCAAGTAATAATATGCAAGTCCGTAATCGCTGTTCTTAAGGTCTATCTGAAGGCTGGTAATCCCTATAAGCCTGTGATTGCCAAGTACATCACTGAATGATATAACCGTTGTTCCCAGTAAACCATATAAAGAACTATACCCTGCATTAGCATAAACAAGATCAGGAGAGAAGGTAATTTTGTACTTATTAACTTTATAATCACCCTGCTTGTCAAGATTATCCGTTAAATTAAAATTAGGATTTCCTTTTTTGCTTGTATCTTTTTTTGAATCAAAATTACCAAAGATATAATTACCAAAATCTATCTGAACTGAATCGCCATATATTTTTGTTGAATCTACGTAATTCCCAGTGTAAACTGGGTATGGTAAATTTTCTTCTCCCTCTTCATTTTGTAACGAATCGGTAGCAGACACATTTTTTTCTTCCTTCTTTTCTTCGTTATGGAGTCCGCTAATATATACTGTCGGTTCAAGTTTAGCTTCTCCAAGATTAATTTCAAATGGATTATTCAATAAAAAGATATTAAAAGCTGACTGATAAAGTGCTGTAAAAGCTAATTTCTTTCCATCTTTTGAAAGAGATAATTGATACAAACCGTTCAATGAATTTGTAATTGGAGCTGCATTTTTTCCTGTTCCATCGTTCGTCTGAAGATCAAGCTTATAAATATTATTTATTCCGTTCATATCAGAAATAAAAAGAATCTCTTTGCCGTCGGGTCCCACGACTGGAAATCTTTCATCACTTTCTGGTAAATCAGTTATCCTTTGAATTTCTGAATTTTCAATATTGAGAGAATAAATATCTCGCTGTTTATAATTAGAGTTGTAAATTTTAAAAGTATCCGGAACTGCTTCTTCCGAAAGATATTTTCCCCTGTCAGAAACAAAATAGAGAGTTTTGTTATCGGGAGACCAAACCGGATCATCATCAGAAAAAATATCATCTGTGAGATTTATTACTTGTTTAGACTCTAAATTATAAACGTAAACATCAGACTGCCTTTCGGTTTGCCCGATGAAAGCAATATTTTTCCCATCAGGTGACCATGTGACACTTTTAATTCCTTCAGAAAGTTTTATAGGGATAGTCTCTCTTTCTTCCGTTTCTACATCAATAAGGTAAACAATATCATAACCGCCACTCAATGCAGATATAATTATTTTTTGCCCGTCTGGAGACCAGCTCAATCCCGGTGTAAGTACATTCAATTCCTCGAAGTCAGGTGTTTTACTACCTTCGACAAGTTTTTTAATAATTTTTCCATCTATAGCGTCCATCAAAAAGACATCAAAGTAATAATCCCTGTTTGAAATAAAAGCAATCTTGTCGCCTTGTGGTGAAATGGTCGGACTTGTATTGTAGAAGCCTCCATCCTCACGGTTATCAGTTAAACGTTTTGCAAATTCATCCGGATCCCTTCTTATAGCGATGTCGGGCCAGTATCTTTTTCTTATATCTTTTTTCCATCTTTCATTTAATTCTTTAAGTGAAATCCCTATCGAAGCTTTGAATCCTTCTTCTACATTTCCGGTGCTTTTAATTTTATTTATTAACTCTCCAATCTTTCCATCGCCATATTTGTTAGCTATATAATAAAACACTGACTGACCGCCTCTGTAAGCCATGTAACCGTTAAGCTGCTTAATATCAGGGAGGTGCTCGCTGATTGTGGCATCACGCATATACATATCTTCATCAACATCCCATCCTAAAGCCTGATACTCTGCCATTCCTTCATTGAACCACAATGGCAGTTGTAGAGTTATATTATTTGAAATTATATTCTGGAATGACCCGCCATAAAACATATCGTTTAATACTGCATGAACTAACTCGTGATGTACAAGATGGCGAAGAAGTTTGTACGACCCGTTAAATTGAATTACAACCCTGTTTTTAAATAATTCTGTAAATCCCTGTATTCCTTGATCGAGATATTGATCAGTAATGTTCGTCTCCTGAAAATCATTTTGGGAATTATAAACAATTATTGTTATCCGGTTATTTATATTGTATCTAAAATTATTCTGAATAGATGTTAAAGCATCCTCAGCAACGTGCGCAGTAAATTCTGCAATGGTTGATCCTTTTTTGCTAAAATATATATCAAAGTGATCGGTCTGAATATAATACCATATCAATGATTTATACTGAA
>CAZUOC010000191.1:0-5087 GCA_964622335.1 uncultured Ignavibacteriaceae bacterium | reverse complement strand
CCTTTCCCAGTCCTCACCGCGGGTTTCATAATAATTTATGAACTCTTCATAAGTTTTACATAAAGGCGAATTTCTTCCGTCTGGTCTTAACCTGAAATCAATTCTGTATATGTATCCAGTGTCAGTTATCGAAGTTGCTGTTTTGATGAAAAGAAGGGCAACTTCGTTCATTATTTCCGAATATTGTTTCTCTTTAACTTTTCCGTCTTTATCATAAACAATAATAAGATCGATATCGGAACTATAGTTTAGTTCGTTCCCTCCAAGCTTGCCGAGAGCAATTATGCAATAGTCGTGGTTAGTTTTTTTTATATCATATTTTTGAAGAACTTCTTTATAGCAGAGAGAGAAAAGTTCGGAAGATATTCCTCTTGCAAGAAGAGATAAATCAAAAACCGTCTCTTTCAACTCACTTAATCCCAAAATGTCTCTGAGTCCTATTCTTAAAATCTCTCTTCTTTTTAACGATTTTAATGAATTAAGCTTTGCATTGAAACTTTTAAAAACAGAAGTAGTATCTTTTATAACTTTTAGAAACTCTTCTTCATCAAGCCTGTATTTTATATCTGAAGGATTGGCAATCTTGTAAAAGAATTCCGGGTTTCTTACAAGAATATCAGTTAAATAATTGCTATTGATTGAAATGCCGAGCAAAACGTGAACATAATGAGGATATTTAATGCAATCCTGCAATAATAAAACACGGTCGTACCTGTTTGTAATTATTCTTAAAAGATTGGATTCACTCGAATTGGAAAAATATTTCTGAGCGGCTTCGGTTTCGAAAGCATTGATAAGTTGTTCAAATTCCTGTTCGCTAAGGTAGCCGGCAGAAAACTCAGCAAGTTTTTCTATGAAGTCTTTTGAAAATATTTTCTTATTTGATTTTATTGTAAACCTCGGCAAATTTCAAAAACAAACATTGTAATCTACTATTTACTTTGTGTAATTTGAAGTTGTGAGGATCATTAGTCACTTCTTCTTAAATTGCATTTCAAAACCCTAATAAGTAACTTTGTTACTCATTAATCAACAGGAAAACCGGACAAAATGCTCGATATTTTTAAGAAAATTTTTGGTGATAAGCATACAAAGGATGCTAAAACTCTCTGGCCTATTGCTGAAGAAATAAACATTGAATATGAGAAAATAAAAAATCTTTCTGAAGATGAACTAAAAGCAAAAACAGTTGAGTTCAGGCAGAGAATTGAAGATTATGTTGCAGAAACAAAACAAAAAATTGAAGAAATAAAAACCCGCCTTCATTCCGATGAAGAATTCGATAGGAATGCAGCTTACGATGAATTGGATAAACTCGAAGAGGAACTTCACGAAAAATATGAAGAAATATTAGATGAAATTCTTCCCGAAGCTTTTGCTATCGTAAAAGCAACCTGTGAAAAGCTGCTCGGTAAAAGCTGGATGGTGACAGGTCGCAAGGTTACATGGGATATGGTTCCTTATGATGTTCAACTAATGGGAGGAGTTGTTCTTCACGAAGGTAAGATTGCAGAAATGGCTACAGGCGAGGGAAAAACTCTTGTTGCTACTTTGCCAATGTATCTCAATGCTTTAACCGGCAGAGGCGTTCATCTTGTTACAGTAAACGATTACCTTGCACAGAGAGACAGCGAATGGATGGGAGAAATATTCAGGTTTCATGGTCTCACGGTTGGCTGTATTCTTAACACAATGTCGCCCGATGAAAGAAAAGAAAGATACAATTGTGATATTACTTATGGAACGAACAATGAATTCGGCTTTGATTATCTCCGCGATAACATGGCTGTTGATAAAGAAAGCCAGGTGCAGAGAGGTCACAATTATGCTATCGTTGATGAAGTTGACTCAGTTTTAATTGACGAGGCAAGGACTCCTCTTATTATTTCCGGTCCTGTTGAAACAGATGACCAGAGATTTAATGAGATGAAGCCCAAAGTAGAAAAGCTTTACAGGATGCAAACTAATTTTGTTGCAAAGCTTGTTCAGGAAGCAGAAGAGTTGTTAAAAAGTGGGGGAGATGGCAATAAAGAAGCAGGCGTTCTTTTGTTGAGAGCATACAGGGGATTACCTAAGAACAACAGGCTTTTAAAAGTTTTTTCAGAAGCTGCCAACAAAAAATTAATGGAACAGACAGAGATGGAATTCCTTCGTGAAAAAGCTAAGAATATGTATATCATCGACGATGAGCTTTACTTTGTTATTGATGAGAAAAATAATACAATCGATCTTACAGAAAAGGGAAGAGAGGAACTTGCAAAGGGAAGCGGAATGGAGAAAGATTTCTTTATCCTTCCCGACCTTGGAACTGAGGTTAGTAAATTTGAAAATGATCCGGAGATTAGTGAAGAGGAAAAATTAAAACGCAAAGATGCTCTTTATAAAAAATATTCTGAAAGCAGCGACAGGATTCACACTATTCATCAGCTTCTTAAAGCATATACTCTTTTTGAGAAAGATGATGAATATGTAATTACAGAAGAAGGAAAAATTGCAATTGTTGATGAATTCACCGGTCGTGTGCTTCCCGGCAGGCGTTATTCTGATGGACTTCACCAGGCAATAGAAGCTAAAGAAAATGTGAAAGTTGAAAGAGATTCTCAAACTCTTGCTACCATTACATTACAGAATTATTTCAGAATGTATAATAAGCTTGCAGGAATGACCGGTACTGCTGAAACCGAAGAAGGAGAGTTCTTTGAGATTTATAAACTCGATGTAGCCGTAATTCCAACTAACAAACCTATTGTTCGTGATGATGAAGATGATGCGGTGTTCAGAACAAAAAGAGAAAAATATAACGCCGTAATTGATAAAATTGAAGAATTAAAAAAAGAAGGTAGACCTGTCCTGGTAGGAACTACATCTGTTGATGTTTCCGAAACCATAAGCAGGATGTTAAAAAGAAAAGGCGTTGCTCATAATGTTTTGAATGCTAAACAACATCAGCGTGAAGCGGAAGTTGTTGCTCATGCAGGAGAGATCAGCGCTGTTACGATAGCTACAAATATGGCTGGTCGTGGTACTGATATAAAACTTGGTACAGGAGTTGTAGATAGAGGCGGTTTATTTATTCTTGGAACTGAACGTCACGAATCGAGAAGAATTGACAGGCAGTTAAGAGGTCGTTCAGGAAGACAGGGAGATCCGGGAACGACCAAATTCTTTCTTTCTCTTGAAGATGATTTGATGAGATTGTTCGGAAGTGACAGGGCATCTTCTGTAATGCAAAGAATGGGACTTAAAGAAGGTGAAGTAATTCAGCATCCGCTTATTACAAAATCTGTAGAACGTGCACAAAAGAAAGTTGAAGAGAATAACTTTGCAATAAGAAAAAGACTTCTTGAATATGACGACACGATGAACCAGCAGCGTGAAGTTATCTATACAAGAAGGGGAAAAGCTCTCGAAGGAGACAGGCTTAAAAGTGACGTTCTTGATCTTCTTGAAGAATATGTAACGGAAGTTGTTGAAAGAAGTTTTGACGATGTGTTTGTTGATAATATGAAAGAAGAGATTAAACTTAGTCTCTTAGTAGAATTTCCTCTCGAGGGAGCGGAATTTGAAGATCTTGGCAAAGAAGGAATAGTAGAAAGAATTGTTTCTGCTTCAAAAGAATTCTACAAAAGAAAAGAGGAAATGCTTGGCTCAGAATTGATGGCTCGTCTTGAAAGATATGCGGTGTTGAGTGTGATAGACCACAAGTGGAAAGAACATCTCCGCGAAATGGATGATCTGAAAGAAGGAATCGGCTTAAGAGCTTATGGACAAAAAGATCCGCTTGTAGAATATAAAACGGAAGCTTTTAAATTATTTGTTGATTTACTGGACCAAATAAGAAACGAAGTAGTTTCATTCTGCTTTAAATTCTTTCCACAAGCTCCCGAAGAAGTTCAGAGAAGAAGACGTCCGGTCAGCAGAGTTACAGAAACCAAGCAGAGTGCAACTAATATTGGTCTCGCAGCACCTAGGGCTGCAGCGATTGATCAAAGAGCGGGCAAATCTCAGCCAGTAAAAGTTGGTGACAAAGTCGGAAGAAACGATCCTTGCCCTTGCGGCAGCGGAAAAAAATACAAACATTGTCATGGTAAGTAGAAAGGGGAATTCATGAAAAAAATAGTAGCTATAATTCGTCCCTTTAAGATGGATGAAGTAAAAGAAGCCCTTGCCGAAGAGGGAATTAAAGGTCTTACTATAACTGAGGTCAGGGGTTACGGGAGACAAAAAGGTCACTCCGAAACATACAGGGGAAGTGAATACAGGATTGAGTTTGTTCCAAAAATGAAGATCGAAATTGTTGTCGAAAAGGAAAAAGTAGATAAAGTTGTTGAGGCTATTTTACGAAGTGCCAAAACAGGGCAGGTTGGGGACGGCAAAATTTTTATAAGCGATGTAGAAGAAGTAATAAGAATCAGAACTGAAGAATCGGGAAAGGAGGCTTTGTAATAAATTTTTTACCTTTTACATTTTTTTAATCTTTGATAGCTTCTTCTATGCGATTTCTTAAATCTATAATTTATCTTCTGCCTTTTCTTTTCATTTTTTTTCCATCCTGTAGTGTGTGGGACAATTTCACAACCTATTTTAATCTTTACTACAACACAACTGATCTTTTTCAGCAAGTTGAAGAATCAATTAACGAACAAAAAACTGATCTTTTTTCTGCAAAAGATATAGTTGTACCCGGCAGCGCAAACCAACAGCTTGGAAAGGTAATTGAAAAATGTTCCAATATTTTACAATTCCATCCTGATGGTCCTTATGTTGATGATGCACTTTTAATGCTGGGAAAATCATTTTACTATCAGAAAGATTATCTGAAAGCATACCGTAAATTCCAGGAGTTAATTGCAACCCAGCCCAGCAGTGATCTTATTCTTGAAACAAAGTTGTGGATAGGAAAAACACAAATAAAACTAAAGAATTACGATGATGCTTTGAAAACATTAAGTGAAGTAAGAGATGAGGCAACAACTGAAGAGAGAGAAAGTATTGTTAAAGATGCTTTTGTAGAAGAAATTGTTTACAGGATTAGTAAAGAGGATTATCAGCTTTCTTCTGGGCATCATCGCCCATTCTCATCAAAG
>CAZUOC010000190.1:0-5109 GCA_964622335.1 uncultured Ignavibacteriaceae bacterium | reverse complement strand
TGTGCCTGGTAATCTTGGAATAAAGCAATCAGAAGGAACAAATCTCTTAATTCAAAGAGGGGAAGCAAAATTAATCAGAAATTCAGAAGATGTTTTATTAGAACTTGAATTAAAGCTTAAACCAATAATCGGGAAAAATATTCCAAAGCCAAAAATTGAAATGAATCTTTTCGAGGAGAAAATTATTTCTGTTTTGAAAAACGAACCGGTTCAAATAGATATTATTGCTGCATCAACAAATCTTACTACTTCAGATTGTCTTGTGCATTTACTTTCACTTGAATTTAAAGGATTGGTAAAACAACTCCCGGGGAAGATGTTCGCCCTTTTGTAAAATATTTAAAGTAATTTTTACTTCGCAGGTTTGTGAAATAGCCAGAGTCTTTTTAACAAAAGACCGAGCAATAATACAAGAACAATAGAAAATATTTTTGAGTAACCGATCTGAAAAACTGAATTGACTAATAATTTAGTTATCCCGAAATCTAAAATCCCCAGAATAATTAAGAGTGTAACTAATTTCCCGCCTACTCTATAAAGAAATATTTTTAAAAGGGGATAATTTAAAGCTGTACTGATTATAAAAGCAAGTATAACTGAATAATTAAAGCCTAGTCCGCCTGAAAGAAAGATATTAAAGAAGACACCATTAAAGAGAACAGTACTTATTCCCAATAAAGAATAAAGTAATATTCTCGTTGGAAAAGGAACTCTTGATGCGTTGTATTTAAAAATACAATAAAGTGCTCTTAATCCATCCTTAAACACGATTTTCTTCCCTTCTTCATAAGTCCTTCCGAAATATGATATACCCATTTCATATATCCTTAGTTTACGACGAGAAACTTTTGCGATAATTTCCGGTTCAAATCCAAACCTTTCTTCTTCAATCTCTATTTGTTTAATTACATCTCTTTTAAAGATTTTATAACCTGATTCAATATCAGTTAAATTTAAATCGGTAAACATATTTGAAAGGAATGTTAAAAATTTATTTCCCATTGAATGCCAGAAGTATAATACGCGATGTGGTCCGACAGTCAAAAATCTTGAACCTATTACTACATCTGCTTTATTATTGATTAAAGGAATGAGAAGGTTTTTGAAATCATTGGGATCATATTCCAAATCAGCATCCTGAATGGCAACAAAATCTCCTGTCACTGCTTCTAATCCTGTTTTTATAGCAGCGCCTTTTCCTTTGTTAGTTTCGTGCTGTAAGAATATTACTCCCTCAAAATTGTGAGCCAATTTTTTTGCAATTTCAATACTTCCATCGGAAGAGCCATCATCAACAAGAATAATTTCAATATCAAAATTTTCGTTGCAAACGTTTCTTACTTTATCAACACACTCATTCAAAGTGTTTTTTTCATTAAAGCAAGGAATTATTACGCTCAACTTTGTTTTATTTTTTTCCATATCTTGATTTTGTTTCAAAAAAAAAATCCAGATTATTTTACAATTTTATAAACTGAAAACTCTTCGTATCTGGCTCTAGTAATTGAAAATGGTAATAGAGCATTATCTGAATGATCATAAAATCCAGCATGCGCAGAAAGATTCATCGTCCTGATAGGGAGAACGGAATTATAAATAACTCTATCAATCAATTGCGTCCTTTCCATTACTTCTGGAACACTGTATGGCCATAATTCAGAGGTGAGAACAATAATATCTCCAATAGCAGGTTTATTTTCACCCCAAATTAATGGTTTATATCCTTTTTCTCCCATATACCAATTCAAAGCATCACCACAATACCATACATCACTATTCTCATACTTAGCCGCTATTCTTTCAGAAAAATCTTTGTAAACTCCTGCAAAAGTATAGTCGGCAATAGAACACAAAAAACTCCACAATATTGTCGATAAAAAAACAAAAGAGAAAGCAAATTTGTACTTCTTATAAATAGGAAAGGTTCTCCAATCATTAAGCACAATAATTACAAGCGGAAAAAAAATGGGAAGTAAATATCTGGCAATTCCTAAAGGCATTAATATTACAACTACAACAAAATATGTTAGGAACCAAACGGAAAGAAAAATATTGAGTTTGTCTTTTTTTCTTAATGAACTTACAAATAATTGTATAAATCTTAAAAGGATAAAAAAGCCGGCTGTGAAATAAGTTACAAATAATAATTTCTGTATTGCATGATATTCACTTAAAAAGAATATCGATACTAATATTGAAATTATGAATGAACCAATTAATAATTTTCTAAATTCAGATTTAAATGAATACGCTATAAGGATAAAGAGCGGAAAAATTGTAGTTGCACCAATTGCATTAATATTCCCCAAAAGCTTGGAAAAAAAATCAGAAAAAAGATTTCGGTCCGTTAGATAACCCCATTGTAAAGAAACAAATGGATGAGGTATTCCAAACTCCATCCAGGTATATAAACACCAGATAACAAAGAAGAATGTTGGAATTAATACAGAGATGTATGAAATAAATTTATTTTCTTTCTTCTGAAAATTATAAAAGCTTATTAGAAATATTAAAAATAAAGCCTGATATGAGATACCGCACGAAATGGTTACAGCAATTCCTGCTAACCATAAATATATTTTTGATTTTTTCTCGATACCTTCTATATGAAGACCAATGGCAAGCAAGAAAAATGCTACAGTAGGAATGTCGGTCATTATTACATGTGACATTAATACAACTGCAGGAACCGCTATGAACAATATAGTAGCTTTAAAAGGTTCTTTAGAGAATTTTTTTGAGAGCAATAAAGCTGATAAACCTAATACGATAAGATTAATCAAAGAAAAAAGATGTAACGCAACTTCATTTGTAGTGCTAAAAACTTTAATAAATAATAATAAAAACCATGGCCAAACTAATGGATGTGTAAAATAATAATTAGGAATAATATATCCATCCTGCACACTTGTTTCTTTAAAGGAATCGAGACCAACCCGATCGTATTTTATTGCGGCATCTAAATAAATATAATCATCTATGTAATATGATTGTTCTATAAAAGGAAGTGCAATCAGAAATGCAAAAACGACAATAAAAATATTTTTATATGATTTTATTTTAATCATCTGTTAAAATATTTACTCAATACTATATTTAATACAATAAAGATTCCCCAAAACAGAAAAATAAATCTGTACTTCCTTCTAAAATTTATTAATGATTCATAACTTAAAGGACTGTATAATGTAATCCAGAAATAATAACTATAAAACGAATAGGCAATAGCAACACCTATTATCAGTGTTAGTGGAAGTATGTTTTGAAAGATAAGTAAAGTTACATAAGCGAAAGAAAGAGAAAATAGGACAAAGCTTAAAATGAGCGATTTCTTCTTACCCAGAAAATAAGTATTAGTTGAAATGCCAGACGATTTATCAGAATCAAGATCGGAAATTTCATGGTTTAAATGTCCCGCAGCATAAACTATTCCGAAGTATACAGCAAAAGACACACCTGAATAATCAAAATATCCTAACGAACTATACCCCAATAAGAATAATAATGATGCACCTAATACATGTATTGTTGTAGAAACTACCGGAACCCCTTTAAAAAAAATTTTCTCTCCACTATACAAATAATTCAGGATTGCAATTCCGATAACTATAAAAAAAGAAGTTAAGGAAACAATTGCTGCCATTGTTAATGAAACTAAAAGCAGAGATATACAAATAACTTTTATTTCTGTTAAACTAAGTTCTCCTGTTATTAAAGGGCGATTACTTTTATTGATATCATTTTTATCATATTCATAACCGGACCAATCGTTAGACGCAAAAGAGTGACCTAATAAAAAATACGAAGAAAACATTATTAGTAACCATTTGCCAAAATCAATTTGGGTATTTGTCGGTGTGCTGAAAACTAAACCTATAAACGTAACCCCACCAATTAATAAAATTTCTTTTACTCTTAACGCTACGTAATAAATTCTTAATTTTCTATATATATCTTTCTTGGAAACTGAATTTTTTAATTCTTGTGTAAATGTAGTCATGACTTAATGAAATTTTGTCTCAAAAAGGACAAAAACTATGCCTTATTAAAGGTTTTAAGTATTTTTAAATAAATTGGATAATTCGTTATTTAAGCACGAAATAACTAATCATAATAAAACTGATGAATCAAAATCAGACATCATGAAGGGAAATGGTTAGATGACACCCCCTAGAAGTATTTAGTACTTTTTCTTACTTTTCCAAAGTAGCTTTAATCTTTCCTTAAGATTTTTTTCCTGCCCATTCTCGCCTGGAAAATAAAATTGTGAGTTCTTTAACTCTTCAGGTAAATAATTTTCTATTACAAAGTCATTGTCATAATCGTGGGGATATTTGTATTCCTTTCCATAACCAATTTGTTTCATCAGTTTTGTTGGTGCATTTCTTAAATGAAGAGGAACCGGATACAGTGGTTTATTTTTTACTTCACCTGTTGCTTTTTCAATTCCAAGATAAGCAGCATTGCTTTTAGGACAAGAGGCAAGATAAGTTGTACATTGTGCAAGAATAATTCTTGCTTCCGGCAATCCTATTTTATCAACAGCTCCGAAAGCAGCTTCAGCTAAAACTAATCCGTTTGGGGAAGCGTTGCCGATATCTTCCGAGGCAAGTATGACCAATCTTCTTGCAATAAATAAAGGATCTTCTCCGCCTTCGAGCATTCTTGCAAGCCAGTATAATGCAGCATCAGGATCACTGCCGCGAACACTCTTTATAAACGCTGAAATAACGTTGTAGTGTTCTTCGCCGCCTTTGTCATAAGTAATATTCTTTTTCTGAACAATATCTTCCAGAATTTTTTTTGTAATTACTACAGGGTTTGTGGTATAATTGTCATTAGGGTACAATTCCAGCTTTTTCTCAATTATTTTATTTTTGGAAAGAATGACATAATAGTATTTTCCCTCAGGAATATTTTTATCATATACTTCCAACGGTTCACCGGGCTGAATAACCTTTATCGATAATGCACTTAGTGCTGTATTTTCATTTGATGGAATCTCAGTAGTCCTTCCGACAATAAATACACCATCAGATCCTTTACTTAAAGACCATGTTATTTTTACAGAATCAATTAATATTGCATTTTGGATATCTGTTGCTCTAT